>JADINF010000120.1 GCA_017694145.1 Candidatus Stercoripulliclostridium pullicola | reverse complement strand
GAATATCTCGGCGCGGCGGAGGCTCCCGCCGAAACGCCCGTGCGCAACGGTTACAGGTTCACCGGTTGGAATAAGGATTTCGACGTCGTAGAGTCCGATCTCGAAGTAACGGCGATGTTCGAACCCAATCTCTACAGCATCAAGGTTTACGACGGCAACAATCCCGCCAATCCCAACGCTTACCGCATAGTGGAAAACGTGGCGTTCGACAGCCTCATAACGCTTACGGAGCCTACTTACAGCGGATATAAATTCGCGGGTTGGTATACCGATAACGCCTACGTCAACGAATGGAAAATAAACGAGCAACCGCTCGACCGTTACGAGATAAGGGACGGCGTGGTGCTCACGCTTTACGCCAAGTGGATCAGATTGTACATAGTTAATTTCTACGACGAAGCGGGTACCATTTCGGTGGCTTCCTTCGAGATAGAGAGCGGACTCGCTTTCGACGAAGCCTCCGCGCCCGCGCTCACGGAGAAAACGGGATATACGGTGGCGTGGCATCTTTATTCTGCGGGTACCGTATCCGAAGCGGCTTACGTGTGGTCTACGCCGGTCACTTCGAATATCGACCTTATCCCGAAATACACGCCTATCGAATATACGGTACGCTTCTATTTCCCCGACGTGCTCTACGCTACGCGCACGGTGCCTTACGG
This sequence comes from Candidatus Stercoripulliclostridium pullicola, assembly GCA_017694145.1. Lineage (GTDB taxonomy): Bacteria > Bacillota > Clostridia > Christensenellales > DTU072 > Stercoripulliclostridium_A > Stercoripulliclostridium_A pullicola. Next base: position 22,952 of record JADINF010000120.1, on the reverse strand, counting down.
CGGCAAGATAGAGAATGTACCCGAACCCACTTATCAGAACGGAAGAACGTTCGTAAGATGGCTCGTGGACGTTAAAGAGCTCGTGGTTGATCGCGATTACGACATCCGTTCCGAATACACCGTCGCGGAATACGACGCCGTATGGATGAACGGAGCGGGCGGTCAGATAGCCGTCACCAAAGTTAAACACGGTTCTTCCGCGGTATTCCCTTCGTCGCAGTACGAACTCCCCGCCAAAACGGGCTATACCTTCGTAAGCTGGCAGGCGCAAGGCAATCAGGATATTTACAACGTGACCGGCAATATCACTCTCGATCCCGTATTCGCCAAGAATTCCTATTCCGTCAAATTCCGCAATCCGCTTACCAACGAAGTTTATTATCAGAACGTTTACGGCGGCACAGGCACGACTGCCGAACAGATACTGGAATATTACACCTTCATATCGCTCGACACGATAGTGGACGTTCCTTCGGAAGTCGGTAAAGATTTCCTCGGCTGGTACGTGACGAGAGGAAGCGAAAAGATATTGCTCGGATATTCCTCCGTCGCGGGCGCGGCGCGTTGGAGCCTGTATTCGGCTTCGGCTACCGAGGACGCTACGGCGTTGTCGGGAACGATCATCGTGACAGGCGAGAATTATTATTACACCGAAGTATCCAACGTGGAATATTATCTCGTCAACGATTTGTGGCGCGATCAGGTCGAAGCGCTCGTCGAGATCGACGGAGTATGGCACAGAGTGCGCGACGCATCGTCCGATCCCGTCGCGATAGGTTCGGGTACGCTCACTTTTGCCGGCGGACTCTTCTATGCGGTAGAGAACGATCTTACTTTCGAATCCGAATTCACGGCGAGCGTATACGAATTCACGTATCACACCGGACTATACGGCGACGACGGCAAGGAAACGGTCATTACCGAACGCTATACTCACGGCTCCGTGGTCAGAGCACCCGCTATCGGCGAAAAGGAAGGAAGCGTGTTCATCGGTTGGTATACCGAGGAAGCTTTCGTCAATTCCTACGTATTCGGAAGCCCCGCGACCGCGGGAGCGACGCTGTACGCAAGATGGGAGGCGCAGACTCTTTCCAAAGGCGTAGCTTATAAGCTCAACGGCGACGGCACGGCGTATATTGCCTGCGGCGTGGACGAAAACGATATTCCGGACGACGGAATATTCGTCGTGGCGAATTATTATATGAATAAGCCCGTCACCGGCGTGGACGCGGAAGCTTTCTCCGGAGAATGGAGAATGCACGGCATCGTACTGCCGGCTACGCTCGTCAGCATAGGACCCAATGCGTTCATGAACGCCGTAAATCTCGTATCGGTAGAGATACCCGAGAACGTCAAGACGATACCCGATAACTGCTTCAACGGATGCGAATCGCTCGTTTCCGTCGTGTTCCCCGCGAATTCCTCTCTCGTGTCGATAGGAGCGGGCGCTTTCAGGAATTGTATCTTACTCAATTCCTCGATGACGGAGTCTTCCGAGGCGTCCTTCCCCGCGACGCTTACTTCGATAGGGGCGAGCGCGTTCAACGGTTGCGCTTCGTTCACCGAGATAGTCATACCTTCCGGCGTGACCGATATAGGCGACAATGCTTTCTTCGCCTGCTCCGCGTTACGTTATGCGGTATTCGAGAGGCAGACTCCCTGCAATATCGGCGCGAACGTATTTACGCGCAACGGCAACGATTATAACGCTTTCCGTATTTACGTTCCCGACGTCCAGACGTATACGGCTGCGAACGTAAGCGAGAACTGGAAAGCGCTTGCCGCTAAACTTTATTCGTCCGCCAACGTCGACGACGACGGCGAATGGACTTACGTAACCGGCGCCGGGAACGCCGTACTGCAACAATATATAGGTAACGAAACGGTCGTTACCGTGCCTTCGTCCATCATCGTAAACGGCGCCGCCGTAAAGGTTACGGGTCTTGCCGACAACGTATTCGGCAGTACGGTTACGGAAGTCGCTTTACCCGCGGGCGTGACTATTTCCGCGGAAACCTTCCTCTCGGCGACTTCGCTTACCGCTATCGCGCTCGAAAGCGCGAACATAACGGTTTCGCCCGAATATCTTAGCAAGGCTTATTCCGAAAGCGCTACCCTCAAAACGTTGATATTACGCGACTCCTCGCTGACGCTTGCGGAATTATTCGCGGGAAGCGCGCCCGTCAATCTCAAGAACCTCATACTCGAATTCAACGGCGACATGACGCCCAGCGCGTACGCAAATAATCAATATATCACTTATGTGCGCATCGGAGAATTCGTGACTGACGTTTCCGCCAACGCCTTCTCGGGAGATACGGCTTTGCAGACGGTATTCTTCGCGGGCTCGCTCTGCAACGAAATAGGCGATAACGCTTTCAACGGTTGCATTTCGCTGACTTCGTTCCGTTACCTTACCGAGGATAACGAAGGCTTGCCTACCGCAATATCCGACGTGGGTTCCGACGCTTTCACGGGAACGCCGTGGATAAGCGCGCACTCCGACGAATTCGTTATCGTCGGCGACGGTATCCTTTATAAATATAACGGTTCCGCAAGCATCATCACGATACCCGCGGAAGTCAAGACTATAGCGCCTTACGCATTCTACGCCAACAGCCATATCGCCGTAGTTCTTGCCGAGGACGGATCCGCGCTCACGACGATAGGGGAATACGCTTTCGCGGAATGCGCCTCCCTCGAAGCGGTCGTAATTCCTTCGAGGGTTACGCTGATAATGGAAAACGCTTTCTATAACGACGCTAAACTGGCGACCGTGGTGGTGTTGCCCGGCACCGCTCCCGAACTGCGCGGTAACGCATTCACTTCTACCGATATAATTACGGTGTATTCCGTGGGTGCATATTATAATTGGATAGCCGGAGCGATTAACGTTCAGGTGAGCAACATCGTCACCGACGCCGAAGCGGGCTTCGTGTATTCGAACGCCGACGTTTCCGCGGGCGGCGGACTTCTCATAATAAAGGCGATCGACGCGAGCGGTCAGACCGTGATCCCGCAGCAGATAGGTAACAGCAACGTCAATCAGATAGCCGATTACGCATTGTTACGTTCCACTACCGAACTGACTGTGGACTCTTCGTTGAGACCTGTGGGCGCAACCGACGGCGGCAAGGTATTCGCGGGCGTTACGAAGCTCACTTCCTTAACCATATATTATAAAGGCGGCGCCGGCGGCAGCGTAGGCATCGCCGCAAGCCTGAAATCGTTGGTCGATAAGAATACCTTATTGACCGAGATACGTCTGGACGGCAACGCTTCCGTAGCGGAATTGTTCGGCTCCGAAGGCGCGTTGCCCGCCAATATCGTATCCGTGATACTTACGGGCTTCGCCGCGGGCGCGGACAACGTCATAGCCGACGACTTCCTCTATAATTGCGCTTACGTGGAAAACATTTATATCGAAACAGAAAATACGCTTATAAGGCTCGAAGAAACGAACGAAGCCGATAACGTTTTGGATGCGACCGTCGGAGCCAACGCGTTCAGAGGAACGGCTTGGATGGACAACTATTCGGGCGACTTCATCACCGTGCTCGGCGGTAACCTTATAGATTATAAGGGCTTCGGCGCAGTCGCGGAGATACCCGAAGGCGTGGAAAGGATAAACGGCGGCGCCTTCGCCACTGCCGGCGACGTTACCGTCGTATTCATACCCGCTAGCGTGACGGATATAGGAGATAAGGCGTTCTACGGCGCAACCAACATCGTTAAAGTGTTTATGCGCGGCGCCACGGCGCCCGCGCTCGGCAGTCAGCCTTTCGGATCCGATCCGGAGATATTCATACCGACCGGTAGCGAAAGCGCGTACGCTTCGTCGGCTTGGGCAAGTTATAATAAGACTTCCGTCGATTATGCGCACATAATCAATTATGTGAGAGAAACGGGCGACAACGTATTCGAGCAGATAATTTTCGACGAAAACGGCGGTAAACTGTTGTTGTACAGACAATATACCGAAATTTACGGCGCAGACGGAGAACTCGAAGGCGTAGTCGACGGCACGGAAATTACGGTGACCGATAAGGTTGTCGTGGAAGGCGGCGACCGCGTAGTCGCGACGATAGGTGCCAACGCGTTCGTGCATACCGTGACTTCCGTGGGCGTGAGCCTGCGATCCACGTTGACAGAAAACGCATTCGCCAACATAACCGCGCTAGACAAGCTTATCTGTTACGACGTCGCGGGAGAGCCCAAACAGGCTGTCACGCTGTGGCGCATCGTCACGGATAAAGGTATACGCGAAATAGAATACGACGGAAGCGTGACCCTCGACGAATTGCTCGGAACTACCGACGGGGCGTACTCAAGACCCGCTACGCTCACCGCGATAACGATATCCGACGGCGTTACGGAAACGGTCATGGAACTGCTTGCAGGTTGGAGCGGAATAACCTACGTAAGCTTCCCCGCAAGCGTCGAAAAGGTGGGACCCAATTCTCTCGAAGATACCGCATGGTACTCGAATTACAACTCCAACGCCGTGATACTCGGCGGCGGGGTGCTCTACAAATACAAAGGCACGGACTCCATCGTAGTCATTCCCGCAAACGTGCGTATCATAAACACGGGTGCGTTCAGTACTTTGGTATGGAATGAGAACGCGGGAGATTGGGATACCTACGGTACTCTTAAGGTGTCCCGAATACGCTTCGAATCGGGAAGCGTGGCTACCACGATACTCGACTACGCGTTCGCGGGCTGCTCCATGCTCAACAGTATAACCTTACCGTCTTCGATGAAGTATATCGCCGATAACGCTTTCGACGGAACGCAGTTTGAGGTCGCAAACGATATGCTTATCGTAAGAGGAGATACCGGCGGAGCGACTCTCGTCAAGTATTACGGTTCGGCGACGAGGGTCGAGCTTCCCACCGAAGTAAAAGTCATTTCGGCGAGCGCTTTCGAAGGTAACGCCGCTATCGTCACGATAACTTATGCCGCGGCGGGCAGCTTGCTCACCACGATATGCGATAACGCTTTCTTCGGATGCGTGAACCTCAAAAATGTGATATTACCCGCTTCGCTTGCGTCGGTAGGCAGGGGAGCTTTCCATAATACCCGCTGGCTTGCAGACCTGATAAATGTGGGTACCGAAGACGCGACGATACAAAGCGTGCTTTATCAGAAAATAGTGAAGTCGTCGAATTCGACTTATACCGTTTCCGCTTCCGTGAGATCGGTAACTCCCGGCGCGCTCGAAGCCGTTTCGTTCGAGATAGCCGGCGTGAATTACAGCGTCGATCCCCAAATCGGCACAGTCGAGCTTGCTCCCGGAGCATATATTTCTTCCGAAGAGCTCTACAGCCTGCTTTCGACGAAAGGCGTAGATAAATTCGTTTCCGACGGCAGCCGTTCGTTGTCCTCGCTGATAGGCGGGCGCGAACCTTTGAGCAATATCATCAAGCTCGGTTTCCGCCCCGAAACGACGGAAATAGCCGAGAATTACGCTTACGGCTGGTCGAACGTTACCGTCGTCGATACCGTTAGCAGTAACGTCAAGAAGATAGGCGCGGGAGCTTTCGCGGGCACCGCCTGGTACGAGAGTAAGAACGACGAATTCGTCATAAACGGCGGTATCCTCATCAAATACAACGGCGACGGCGGTTACGTGACCGTCGGCGCTCCCGGCACTACCTTCATAAGAGGCTTTACTGCGGACGCTTTCCGCGGGAATACCGCGATAACCGAGATAATTTTCGGCGAACACGCGGCGGACATAACCGAGATACCCGCGGAAGCCTTCCTCGGCTGTACTTCGCTAGTAAACGTCGTATTGCCCCCGAATATAGCCGTCTACGGCGAAAACGCTTTCGCCGGCACGCCCTGGCTCACCGATACGGCGGCGGACGAGAACGGCTACGTGGTTATCGACGGCTCGTTGATAGCCTATGTGGGCGAGTCTTCCGAAGTAGTCGTTCCGCAAGGCACGGAATATATCTATCCTTACGTATTCCGCAATAACGAGAACATCGTTTCTGTCGCGTTCGACCGTTACAGCCTCGTGAGCGAGATAGAGGCAAACACCTTCCTTAACTGCGTCAACCTCATTTCGGTAACGTTGTCCGAATCGGTTCTTTACGTAGACAGGACTGCGTTCACGAATACGGCGTGGCTCAATTCCAACGATATACTGTATTATGTCGACTCGTACAACGGCATAAAGCGCGCGGTGCTTTACGTGGGTGCGGGCGGCGTGGTAAGGATACCGTCCGACGTTACCGAGATAGCGCCCGACGCATTCCGCGGCGTGACTACGATCACCGGAGTGGTATTCACCGAGAATACGAAGATCACCGAGATACCCGCGGGTGCTTTCGAGGGCTGCACCTCGCTTGCCACAGTCACTCTCGTGAGCGCGATAAAGACGATAGGCGATAACGCCTTCGCGGGCACTCCTTATCTCAGCGCGCTTACGGGTGAATTCGTCGTCGTGAACGGTAAACTCGTCCGTTACGGCGGTTCCGCTACCGATATAACGCTTCCCGCAACGGTCGCTTCGATAGACTCCGCGGCGTTTGCCGGCAACGCTACGATAACTTCCGTCGATATGAGCGCGACTTCCGTTACCTTCATTCCCGAAGGCGCGTTCCTTGATTGCTCCGAGCTCGCTACGGTAATTCTGCCGACTTCGGTGACCTACGTGGGCGAGAACGCTTTTGCGGGTACCGCGTTGATGAGCGCGTTCGAAGCGTCGGAAGAGAATTATCTTACCGTTGCTTCCGGCGATAAGCTGTTGCTCGTCGCGGCGAAGAAGGATATTACGGACGTGGTCGTACCCGAGGGCGTAGGATACCTGCCCGCGTACCTGTTCGGCGGCAACGCGAATATTGTAAGCGTTACCTTCTCCGCTCCCGTTACCGCGGAAGCGGGCGCATTCGTCGGTTGCTCTGCGCTACAGACCGTAAACGGCATAGAATTCCTCACCGCGGAGGGCGACGTGTTCTCCGGTACGAGATACGCGATACAGGCGGCGACGGACGGCTTCATCGTCATTAACGGCGTACTGAGTTCCTACACGGGCGCGGGCGGCGATATCGTCATTCCGACAGGGGTGGAGGTAGTCAAAGCGGGCGTATTCACCGGCAACGCTTCGATCACTTCTGTTTCTTTCGAAAATATCGACCGCGACGTCACGATAGAAGCGGAAGCCTTCCGTAACTGCGTCAACCTCGTTTCTGTAACGTTCAGCTCGGAGTACGACATAGAATCGGTAGGATACCGCGCGTTCTATAATACATACTGGGCGAAGAACTATCCCTCGGATATCCTCGTAGTGAATAACAGAGCGCTCGCATACTTTGCGGAAGGCACTTCGGTACGCATCACCGCGGACATCAACGAGATCGCTCCCGGAGTATTCGCGGGTAACAAGAATATCGCTACGCTCGTATTCGATATGCGCACCGAAACCGTTACGATACCCGAAGGCGCGTTCATGAACTGCACTTCGCTCAATTCGATAACCTTCCCCGGCTCGAATATCGTCATAGAGAAAGACGCTTTCTACGGAACGAGCTGGTATACGAGGCAGTCGAGCGCGTACATCACCGTCAACGGTATGCTCATCGCGTATAAGGGCAGTTCGCCCGACATCGTCATTCCCGCCAACGTAACGCATATCTACGACTACGTATTCGGCGGCAACGACGATATAGTTTCGCTCTCGTTCGCGTCGAGCATCCGCCTTACTTCCTTGTACGGCACTGCGTTCGCGGGTTGCGGCTCGCTTACTACGGTCAACCTTCCCGCGTCGCTCAATTATCTCGAGCTTACCGCGTTCGAAGGCACTCCGTGGCTTGCGGCGCAAGGCGATATGATAATAGTGGGAACCAAACTTCTCGCTTACCGCGGAGCGGGCGGCGCAGTGGTCATACCCACTTCGGTACAAAGCATAGGCGAAAAGGTATTCACGGGCAATACCGCGATAACTTCCGTATCGTTCGCGCTCGGCAGTTACGTTACCTCGATCCCCGCCGAAGCCTTCATGGGTTGCACGGCGCTCGCGAGCGTCACCTTCCCCGAAGGCATACTCAACGTCGGACAAGACGCATTCAAGGGTACACCGTGGTACGATAGCCTCAAAGAGGGAACGGGACTTAAAGACGGCGCGTACATTCTGAACGGCAGACTGTTGTTCTATAAGGGAGACGCGACGTCCTATACCGTGCCCGCGGAAGTCAACGCTATAGCGGATAACGCATTCAGCGGCACTACGGTGAAAGAGATAATCGTCACGTCTGCCGATCCCGGCGCGCTCAATCCGGGAAGCGGGCTCGACGGAATGAATATCTACGTACCCGCAGACAGTCTGCTCGCATACCGCAACCATACGTATTGGTTGAGATACGCGCTCAAGCTTCAGGCGAGCGCCGCGCAGGGTGCGTGACCTCAAAAGCGATCGACGCGGCTAAAAGCCGCATACGATAAAGAAACAACAAATACACAACAGGAGACATGGCTATGAAAAAGAAACTAATCGTAATCCTTCTCGTCATTGTTCTTGCTTGCTCGTCGGCGTTCGCGCTGATAAGCTGTAAGAAAGACAAGGACAATGATACGGATAAAGATCCGACCGGCGGCACAAAAGTGAATATCACGGTATTGCCCGATATGGTAGACTACGGAACTCCGAGCTATTACGAAGTGAACGCCGTGAGTTACGACGACGAGCTGGAAGCGGAATGGATAAACGAACTGACGGAGAAGCGCTCCGAAGAACGCGAGTACTGGATAGACGACGTTTCGTCGTGGAAGAACTCCGAGTATTACACCTTCGGACCGATGGCGCTTGCATACGGCGAATCGGAAGAGAAACGCCAGTCCAATATAGGATATTTCGACGCCGGCGGCAACTGGGTGACCGACGAGTCGGCTAATACCGTCGAGCGCATTTTCTGTTATTCCGAGCCCGCGGACATCATCAACCGCTTCTCGCTCGCCGCTATCGATTCCGTCAAGACCGACGGTATCATCAAGTACATAGCGCGCGAAGACGAAAACGCGGACAGACCCAAGGGTACCGGATATACCTATACGATAGGTAAAGACAGCGCGATAGAGGACTACGCGCAGCTCGAGGAGCTTGAAGAAATTTACGAGGATTTCGAAGCTTATCTCGACGACGACAGCTATGCCGAGCATATTTTCGCAACCGAGGACGACGCTTACGACGCGCTGAGCCTCAAACAGCGCAAAGTCTACGGCGAGATATTCACTATTTTCGGCGACGACGCGGCGCAGTTTGCGCGCGCGGCTATCGCGATGAGCGCATACGCCGTCAAAGTGGTCGAGAGCGTTATGCTTCCCGCCTACGAGAAGGCGATCGGTGAGATAACGGGCGATAACGACTTCATCGAATACATGCGTAACGAGATTTACGACTACGATACTTTGAGCTATATGCTCGCTTTCAGAGAATACACCGGACTCGACGCCGAGTATAAGGTGAGCAAAAAATCCGACGCCATGTCTTTGTTCGGTTATCATTATCAATACAAACACAGGGATTACGGCGTATTCGACGACAGCGTGAAAAAGACCTACGAAGGCAAAGAGATCACCGAATACGAATATTTCCTCAAGCTGAGCCACAAGAGCTATTTCACTTCCGAGCAGGAGGCTCTCGATTACCGCGATTATGACAGAAGGCAGTACGAACAGGCGTACCGTTATTCGGCGGCTTGCTATAAGAAGTACTACGAGAAGCAGCTCAATTTCCAGGCTCTCCAGGAGGAGAACGAAATTACCCTTTATTATAACGGATACGGCGGTCGTTTCCCCGACGGTATAGGTTATTATAACGGCTCTACGAGTGCGACAGGATCCGGCGTCACCACCTATACGAAGGAAATGCAGGAAGCGCTTTCGTTAGGTTTCGAAGCCACTCTGAAGCTCTCCGACGTCAACTGGGAGTACACCGGAGTGGACAATAACGTATTACGCTACAACTCCGCGAACACCAACTGGAACAAGCTTACCGACGAGCAACAGGAAGCTCCGTCAAATAAGATATTGAACGTGCGCCTCGAGCTCGAGCAGCTCAAGAGCCAGGATTACAGCATCAACCACGCTACCATCACCAACGCCGACCTCACCCAGGCGCTCAAGTATCAGATCAAGTCCTATTCGGCGGACTCCATTCGCGGAATTCAGGCTAACAAGAAGGACGAAGTGCTCTATCAGAAAGATATCGACCGCTTCTTCACGGTGCTCGAAACGGACGAGGACAGATTCGAGGACTCGACGAGCACGCCGGGATATCAGAAAGACGCTTATGCGGCGCTCAAAGAGGATCTCGGCAGGAACTACGCCAAGTATCAGAACCTATACAGCAACTACAGCTATTCCAACGTAACGGAGCAGATATCGACCGCGGACAACGCCGACTGGCCCGGAGTCAAGAGCAATATCAAAGAAACGCTCTCCGTAGACTACGAAACATATCATACAAATTCGCTTAAAGCAAGTTCGCAGACTCAGATCTACGTCGATCAGTACTTCGAGGATACTCTTATCAAAAAGACTTATTCCTGCGGCGGAACTCTGGAAGAATGTCTTGCCGACGACCATTCGCACATTCATTGCACCACCGAGTACGACACCAACTGGTCGCTGTCCCGTCTGGTCAACGCTCACGAGGTTGTGCTCCGCTATATGTACGGTCAGATAGAGGTCACGTTCTATATGATAAACGCGAGCGACATCAAAGCTGTAGGTACGTTCACCGACGGACCTTCCGGAAGCACGAGCGCCGAAGCCAAAGCCGACGGCTGGTACAAGATATCGTCCTATTCCACCTTCGCTACCGATAACGTGATGAGCGACGAAGCGATAGGCACCGTATGTAAGGAAGGTTCGAACAACTGGGCGCAAATGCCTAATTACGACGGCGACAGCGATATCACTTACAGCAAAGCGGGCAACGCGAGCACGCTTACCATCAAGAAAGGTTCGACTACGTACAGATATACTTTCATCGGTTGGTACGTGGACGAGAACTTCCAATATCTCGTAGACGCCGAGGAAGAGATCGACTACGACATCCGTCTGTATCCCGGATACAGAATGGAAATAGTTTCGTAACGTAACGGTAACCCGAACGTAACGCGCCCCGCGGCAACGCGGGGCGTATTTTTTTTCGGTTACGAACGTGAACGCGGCTTACGGGCATACGCGCTCGGTGACGCTAATATAATTTGATATGTTGTCCGACGTCCTTATGATGTTTGCGGGTATCGGCGCCTTCCTCACCGGTATGAAACTCTGCTCTCTCAACCTCGAAGCGGTCGCGGGCGGCAGGGTAGAGAAGCTTTTTACGAAATTATCCGACCGTAAGCTTGCGGGAGTGGGGATAGGGGTGGGCTCCGCCGCGGTACTCCAGAGTTCTTCCGCAACGACCGTTATTCTTCTCGGACTCGTCAATTCGGGTATCGTGAGCCTTTTTCAGGCGACTTGCATAATTATGGGCGCGAATATAGGCACTACGTTTACAGCGCTCATCATTTCTCTCAATTATCTTCCTATTTCGGAGCTTTTCGCGTTTATGACTTTTATCGGCATGATGACGGTGATGGCGGCGAAACGCTCCAGGGTGCGCACTGCGGGTTGGATACTTACGAGCATAGGACTCATTTTCATAGGACTGGAGATAATCAAAGCGGGCGCAGTCAATCTTAAATCCAACGAAATATTCCTTAATTTGTTTTCGGGCATGACCTCGCCGCTCCTTCTGCTCACGGTTGGGGTGGCGTTCACCGCAGTCATTCAGAGTTCCTCAGCCGTGACCGGTATAGTCATAACGCTCGCGCAACTCGGCATAATGCCCGTGACCGCCACTTTCTATATCATTATGGGCAGTAACGTGGGCTCCTGCGCCACGGCGATGCTCGCCGCGATAGGGGGCTCGCTCAACGCGAGAAGAACGGCGATGATACATCTTCTTTTCAACGCTATCGGCGTGATACTTTTCCTTCCTTTCGTGATAATTTTCGGCGAAAAAACGGTGGACGCGCTTAATGTATTCAGCCCGTCGGTCATCATTGCGTACTTCCATATAGCGTTCAATCTCGTCACCACGCTCGTATTACTGCCCTTCGTGAAGGCGCTTGCCAACCTCGCCTGCCTTATGGTGGGGGATAAGCAAACAAACGCTTGTAATAAAGATGAAAATGTTGTACAATAATTCCGTATAACGAATTTAATTTCAGGGAGATTTTATTTATATGGAAATGGACGTGAATAACGTACCGAGTTTCAAACTGGACCACACCAAACTTAAATGCGGTTTATTTGTTTCGCGTAAGGATATAATGGGTTCGGGAGTGCTTACCACTTTCGACATCAGAATGAAAAGACCTTATCACGACGAAGTGATGACCACGGGCTCCGTGCACGCGCTCGAACATCTGCTCGCGGCGTATCTGCGTTCCGATCCTCTATGGGGCGACAGAGTGATATATATCGGACCCATGGGTTGCAGAACGGGCTTCTATCTTATCCTCGCGGGCGACCTTATCCCGCAGGATATACTGCCGCTCATCGAGCGTACGTTCGACTATATATCCGACTACGAAGGCGAGATCCCCGGCGCAACGCCCAAAGAATGCGGCTATTGCATGGATATGGATCTTGCCGAAGCGAAGCTCGACGCTACGATGTATTACAACGTGATAATAAATCCGAAGAAGGAAAATCTCGTTTATCCCGTGAAAAGGGAAAGGAAGAAGGCGTAATTTATGACCGATCCGAGAATAAGAAAACTTGCGAGCATACTCGTCAACTATTCCTGCGATCTCCGTAAGGGCGAAAAGATCCTTATCGAAGCGCGCGGTATAGATCATCAACTTGTGACCGCCATAGTGGAAGAGGTCTACAAAGCGGGCGGATTTCCGTTCGTGTCCATGGAGGACATGCGCGTGTCGCGTGCCATTCGTCTGGGAATGACGGAAGAGCTTGCCAAAGCCATGGCGAAATACGATGCCGCCCGTATGGCGGAAATGAACGCTTATATAGGCATACGCGGCGGGAACAACTGCTACGAGCTTTCCGACGTCGCCGGCGACAAAATGCAGATATACGACCGCGATTACGCGCACCCCGTTCATCACAATCTGCGCGTAGCCAAAACTAAATGGGTAATTTTGCGTTATCCCACCGAGGGAATGGCGGAGCAGGCGAGAATGAGTACCGCGGCGTTCGAGGACTTCTATTTCGACGTGTGCACTCTCGATTACGCGAAGATGGACAGGGCGATGGATTCTCTTCAGGCGCTTCTCAACAGGACGGACAAAGTGCGTATAAAAGCCGTCGATACCGACCTTACGTTCAGCATAAAAGGTATAGGCTCCGAGAAATGCGCGGGAGCGAGGAATATCCCCGACGGCGAAATTTATTCGGCGCCCGTGAGGGATTCCGTCAACGGTTATATCCATTACAACGCTCCCAGTATTGAGAACGGCATCGAATTCAAGGACGTTCGCCTCGAATTCCGTAACGGCAAGATAGTGGGCGTTTCCGCCAACGACACCGAAGCTGCGGAAAAGATATTCGACACCGACGAAGGCGCGCGCTACGTAGGCGAATTCGCGCTCGGCGTAAATCCTTACATCGTCAAGCCCATGGGCGACATACTTTTCGACGAGAAGATCTCCGGTTCGATACATTTCACGCCCGGCGCATGCTACGACGACTGCTACAACGGCAACAAGAGCGCCGTACACTGGGATCTCGTGCAGATACACACTCCCGAATACGGCGGCGGAGAAATATATTTCGACGACGTACTCGTTCGTAAGGACGGCAGGTTCGTGCTCAAGGAGCTCGAGTGCCTCAATCCCGAAAATCTTAAATAAACTATGGATAAGACGGAAAATCAAGAAACCAAATTCGTACCGCGTAAGCCCTCTAAATTTCTTTACGGGCTGCTCGTTCCGCTCGTGCAGATCCTTTCGCACATACTCATCAAGGCAAAATTCGTGCGCGACGAGCGTATCCGGGAGAGGAAGGGTCCTTTCGTCGTGATAGGCACGCATACCTGCCTTATGGACGTGGCGATGATGATGCTCGCGATGAAACCGCTACCGCTCAATATCGTATGCGGCAGGGACGTGTTCACCTGGTCGAAGATAAAGCCCATCAAAAAGGCGGCGGGACTTATACCTATCAATCAGTTCGAGATAGATCTAGGCTCCATACGCACGATGAAAAGGGCTGTCGAAGCGGGTTGCTCGCTCGCGCTCTTCCCGGAGGGGAAATTCACCCTCGACGGCAAAAACCTCTATTACCTTCCGGAGAGCCTTGCCAAACTTCTTAAGCTACTTGACGCCGACATCGTGTTCTGCCATAACTACGGCGGATATTGCTCCCGTCCGAGGTGGTACTCCGGTTTCAAGAAGGGGCTCGTGACCAATAAGAGCGAACTCTTGTTTACGAAAGAGGAATTGCGCGCGCTTCCCAAAGAGGAAGTTTATCGCATACTGAAAGAGAAATTCACCTTCAACGACAACGTCTATCAACGTGAAAACCATTTACGTTATAAATGTAAAGATCCCGCTTTGGGGCTCCATTACATACTTTACAAGTGCCCGAAGTGCGGAACAGAATACGAAATGATATCCACTGCGCGCCATCTCGTTTGCGAGAAGTGCGGTAATACCGTGGAATATACCGAGTACGGCGAGATGATACCTTCGGAGGGTTCCGTCGCGTTCGACCGCATAGACCTCTGGTACGAGTACGAGCGCGAGTGCGCCCGCAAGGAGCTCGAAGCGGAGGATTTCGGACTTCGCTATTCCGTCACCTGGGCGGAAGAGGACGAGAGCAACACCTACCGTGACGTGGGCGAAGGAGAATTTTTCATCGATAAGGAAAAACTCGGCTTCGTCGGTAAGAGGTACGCCGGCGGCGAGGAGGTTTCGATAGAGATACCGCTCGCTAAGCAACCCACTATAGTTCACAAAAACTACGAGGCGATAGATCTTACCGTAGGCACGAAGATCAACAGATTTTATTTCCGCGAAGTGCGCTATACCGCAAAGATCAACATTCTCGTGGAAGAAAGTTACCGTAAAATCAAAGGGCTCCCGCAGGAATGAGGGAATCCACCGAATGAAATAAACTTGACCGAGGAGGTTGATATGTTTAAGAAATACGCAGATGAAGCAATGGAATTAGTCAAGCTCATCGAAGCCGACGGCGCGAGATTGCCCGGTACCGAGGAGGAGAAAGCCGCCTGTAAAAAATTACAGGGCGAGATAGTGAAGCGCACCGGGCTCACTCCTTATACCGAGAAGTTCACTTTTGCGCCAAATGCCAGCATAGGCGCGATCAACAAGTTGGGTTGGGTCGCGTTACTGATGTTCCTTGTCTATTACATAGGCGGTATCGGCGGGACGATAATAGCTATGCTCGGCTGTTTCGGACTGTTGATCTTTACGCTTACGCAAATTGTGCGTTACACCGGTATGTGGGACTTCGCGTTCAAACACGAAACTGCGGAGAATATCGTTACCGAACTCGAACCCGCGAAGGGCGAAACGGAATATACCGTTTATCTCGGAGCGCATTACGACAGCAGCTGGTGCTGGAAGCTCGCTCTCCGCAACCCGAATACCGCGCTTATCAAGACCGGTTACGGCGTGATAGGCGTTATCGTATTGATGGTATTGTCGGTGTTGCGGCTTTGCCTTTATGCAGGCGCGTTTTACGAATACACCGCCTGGAATATTGCCCTCTATATCGTTCCGCTCGCGTTCCTTCCGGGATATTTCTTCCTTACTCAATATCTTACGCAGGATAAGACCGTAGGGAGCCCCGGCGCGATGGACAACCTTAGCGGTATCGCCCTCAATATGATGATCGTCAAATATTTCAAAGAGCATCCCGAAGACATGCCCGAAGGAATGAAGCTCGTCAATATAGGATTTGCGAGCGAAGAAGCGGGACTTAAAGGAAGCTTTGCTTACGTCAAAGCTCACAAGAACGAGATCGACGTCAATAATTCCTATGTGTTCAACGTCGATTCCGTAGCGGATCCCGGGCATTTCGAAGCGGTCAAAGGCGATCCCTGGCAGGGCACTAAGTTCGATAAGAAACTTATCGATATGACTATGGAAGCCATCAGAGAGAGCGGCGAAGAACCCCATACTATAGTCAATCCCGTAGGCGGATGCGACAGTACGCCTTTCTGCAGGATAGGAGTTCCCACCACCACCTTTGCGGCGCAGAATCCCATATCCACCGAATACTACCATACCAGCAAGGACGTGTCCGACCGTATCGACGTAAGTACCTTCGAGAAGGGACTCAACGTAATTTATAAAGTTATCAAAAAGATAGCGGCACAGCGCGCTTTGGTGCCCGAAGTGGCGGTAACGGAAGTCATAACTCCCGAAGTCGCGACCGAAGAGACAACTGCGGAAGCCGCGGTAACCGCGGAAGCGCCCGCCACCGGAACCGAGGCGTAATGCTTCAGGCATCGTTTACGAAAGCCCCGACCGTAACGGTCGGGGCTTACTTTTTACCTGAAATTAATTTTTACACGTATAGCTCGGCGCGCGATATCCGCTTGCGCTTCGCGCTTATACTTTGGGGGTAGTTTTTTCGAGCACCTTTTCGTAGGGCATCAACATGTATTTCGTCATCTGACCCTTCATCTTCTTCTGAACGGCGGGGGAGCGCATCAGAAGCCCCAAAAATTTCATCGCGACTATCATGCCGCGCTTTTTCTGCGGGAAGTCGTATACGCCGTGCTCCTTGTAGAAGACGTGATCCGCCTGCATTATGCCCTGCATGGTGTATACGAGGTCGCGGAAGATCTTGGTGCCGCCTACGCCGTAGAAATTCTGCGGCGCGCTTAAACCTTTGTCGAGCGCGAAACATACCGTTTTTGCAAGCGTCGCGAGTTCTTTACCGGTGTCTCCTTCGTCGCCCGCAACGCCCGCGAAATACATTCCGGATACGTTCGCTCGCGCTTCGACTATCATTCGGAGATTGGCTTCTTTCGAGTATTCGCCGCTTATTATATAGCCCGTCACTTTGCCCGCGGTGACGGTGCGGTGCCCGTTACAGAATTGTCTGTCGTCGTAGAGCTTGAACGAAGAATGGGTGTAGTGGTCGGATACGGTGAAAGCGTATATCAGCGCGTCCGCGCGCTGTATATCGTTGCGTAAAAAATCTTCGAAGCCGTCGTTATATACGCATTTACCGCTTATAGCGCAGTTGAAACACCCGAGGCAACCTCCTCTGAACGGAAAATCGCGCACGTTGACCACGCGCACGGGGTATTCGGATGCGTTTATGAAATCTTCTATCATATTACGTAGGTTGACGTCTTCGGTCGCGGCGTTGGTGACCACGACTATATCTTTGCCTTCCGATTTTTCCGCTTCGGGAAGGGACGGTTCGTAGGCGGGGCGCGCCGCAAGCGGCGCGTGAGAGGGCGCTTCGACATAGTTACCGTTTTCCGCATCGAAAAGCAACCTCTCGAAGAAGCAGTCCGCTTCGTATCTTCCGGCTTCCGATTGCAGATCGTCCATATCCGCGCTCAGCGCGCCCAGATAGCGCATACCGAGATCGAGAGCGTTTTCTTCGATATACTTCATTGCCGTAACGTCGTAGAAGTGCTTGGAAGTAAGTATCTGTGCGCAGTATTTGCCTTTGCATGAAACGCCCGACGCTTTCGTTAGTTCGATGAAACGGTGCAGTTGATAGGGCGCGATAAAGGTGTATACGGGATAAACAAATATTATCGTATCCGCCGCGTTTATCGCTTTTTCGGCTTCCGAAAAATCTTTTTCGAGAGCCTTGATATGCGCTCCCGTGTGCAGTATCGAGTATTCGCACGCGTTCGGATAACGTTTTTCGATATATCTTGCGGTCTGGAGCGTTACGCTCCTTTCACCTTTTGGACTTGCGTTTATGAACAGTATTTTCATATTGATTTACTTTTATTGTTCTCAGCGCAGACGGGAGACTATCTTGCGTATTTCTTTGGCGGTTTCCCTGAGGTCGCGGTTGGAATAACCTTCAGCCGCGGCGACAGCCACCTGCAATTCGCCGAGGGCGTCCTGCAAGTCTTTATACACGGGCGACAGCTTGCGTTGCGTCTTCGCTCCCGCCTGAGACTTTTTCTTCGTATCGCCGCGTTCTATACATTCGTCCGTAACGAGGTCGTACGCAGCTCCCGGGTAAGGAGCCACGGCGCGCAATCCGTATTCGCGGTACAACGAGTCCGCGAATCCCGAAGCTACTTCGTCTTCGCCGTGCGTTACGAATACCCTTTGCGGTGCGGGCGAAATGCGGTGTACCCATTCCATGAGCGCCTCTCTGTCGGCGTGAGAGCTCGTGCCCTGCAAAGACACTATCTCCGCGCGCACTCTCACCGCTTCGTTGAAAAGCTTTACCGCTTTCGCACCGTCGAGAAGCGACCTGCCGAGCGTGCCCTGCACCTGATAGCCCACGAAAACTATAGTACTCTCCGGTCGCCAAAGGTTGTGCTTGAGATGGTGACGTACTCTGCCCGCTTCGCACATTCCGGAAGCGGATAATATCACTTTCGGCGTCGGATCGTAGTTGATCGCTTTGGAGTCTTCGCTCGTCACCGACAGCTTCAATCCCTCGAAGCCTATTGGATTTATGCCTTTGTCGATAAGCGCGCGCGTTTCGTCGTCGCAGTATTCGGCTACGTTGCGGGAATATACGCCGGTAGCTTCTATCGCGAGCGGCGAGTCGACGTAAACTTCGAAATCGGGGAAATCTTTGACCATTTTCCCGCGTTTCACTTCCCTCAGGAAATACAACATTTCCTGCATTCTGCCCACCGCGAAAGTAGGTATTACAACGTTGCCGCCCCGCTTGAACGTGCGCTCGATTATTTCCGCAAGATGCTTCGCGTAGTCCGGGTCGTCACCGTGAGACCGGTCGCCGTAAGTGCTTTCCATTATCACGTAATCCGCTTTCGTGACGACGGACGGGTCTCGTATGATAGGTTTGTGCACGTTGCCGATGTCGCCCGAGAACAGTACCGTTTTCGTAACGCCGTTTTCGGTAAGCGTGAGTTCGACGTACGACGAGCCGAGCAGATGTCCCGCGTCTATGAATTTAGCTTTGATCCCTTCGGTGACGTCCACTTCGTCGCCGTAGTCTATACCGCGTATCAGCCCGAGCGTCTTTTCCGCGTCCTCAGAATCGTATAACGGAGTGTATGCGGTATATGCGCCGCGTTTTGCTTTACGGTTACGCCACTTGGCTTCCTGCTCCTGTATGTGCGCGGAATCCATAAGCATGATTTTACATAGATCGCGCGACGCGCGCGTCATATATATTTTGTTGCGGTAACCGTTTTTGTAAAGAAGCGGTAGCCGTCCCGAATGGTCGATGTGAGCGTGCGTAAGCAATACGGCGTCGATATTCGCGGTCGTCACGGGTAGCCTCTGCGCTTCGTATATGTCGGGTCCTTGTTCCATGCCGCAATCGATGAGAATGTTTTTCGCGCCCACCGTCACGAGATAACAGCTTCCCGTTACCTCCCGAGCGGCTCCCAGAAATCTGATTTGCATGTCTGCCTCCTTTATGTAGTTATCGCAATTAAATTATAACATATATTTATGAAATTTTTTTCCTTAATTTGCACACGCTAACGGCAGGAGAATTTTATTATGCGTGCTACCGGAATTGTAAGAAGAATGGACGAACTCGGAAGAGTCGTTATACCCAAAGAATTAAGACGTACGATGCGCATACGCGAAGGCGAAGAACTCGAAGTATTCACCACCGACGATAACTCGCTCGTACTCAAAAAGTATTCCGCAATGGAAGAGCTTGCGGATTTCAGACACGATTACGCCTCGAGCGTATACGGCGCGACGGGCTATACCGCGATCATAACGGACAACGACAAGGTAGTCGCCGTGAGCGGAGATATAAAAGGCGTGCGGATAGGCGACGTCGTGAGCGATAAGCTTACGGCGATCTACGATGGCAGACGCCGGGTCGAATTATCCGCGGAAGAAGATATCTTTTCGGGTAAAGCGGAATACCGCTCCGCGGTCGTAGCGCCTATAATAAGCGGCGGAGACGTGATGGGGGGAGTCATACTTCTTTCCCGTAAACCTTCGAGCGAGCTTGCGCTCAAGACGGCGGATACCGCGGCGGCGTTCTTTGCGTCCAGAGTATAACCGTGAGCGGAAAAGCGGAATCGCGCTCCTTCTTGAAAGGCGCTACGCTCATTATGCTCGCCACGGTACTCGCCAAAGCGCTGGGCGCTTGCTACCGTATTCCGCTTACGAACATACTCGGAGCGGAAGGCATGGGCGTGTATCAGCTTATCTATCCCGTTTACTCGCTGATACTGACTTCGTCGAGCGGCGCGCTTCCCGTTGCCGTATCTGTTTTGGTAGCTTCAGCTACAAGCGAGGGCAAAACGGAGGAAGCGCGCAAGTTAGTGCGCTCAGCGCTGGCGGCGCTTTTGTTCGCGGGGATAGCGCTTGCCGCCGCGCTCGTCCTTTTTTCGGGGCTAATCGGCAGGCTTCAGGGCTCCGAGGATACGCGCTGGGGATATATCGCGATAGCGCCGTCGGTGTTTTTCGTTTCCGGTATCGCCGTGTTCAAGGGCTGGTTCCAGGGGAAAGCCAATATGCTCCCCACCGCTTTGAGCCAGATAACCGAAGCGGCGGTAAGGCTCGTGGCGGGACTTCTGCTCGCGTATTTCCTCAGCGGCTACGGGATAGCTTTCTCCGTGGCGGGCGCCCTCATAGGCGTAAGCGCCGCCGAAGGCTTCACTTTGCTGATGCTCTATATTTTTTACAGGAAGAAAAACCCTCCTCTCGCTTTACGGTTGGATTACAGGCAGGCGAAAGAGGAGTATAAAGCGATCCTGCGCATTTCGCTTCCGATAACGGTGGGCAGTATGATATTTCCGCTCACGCAATTCGTCGATTCCTTCCTCGTGGTCAATATACTTTCCGCTTCGATAGGCACTTCGGCGGCTACGGCAAGCTACGGACTTCTTTCCGGTCCCGTCAATACCCTTATAAACCTTCCCGTCACGTTCGCGCTCGCCGTGGGCGTAGCGGTCGTTCCTCATCTTGCGAAAAACAGGACCGAACACGACATCGACTCGATCCGCTTGAAGCTCGCCACCGCCGTCAAAGTGTCCGTGGCGATAGGGGTGCCTTTCGCGGCGTTATTCCTCGCGGCACCGCTCGAGGTGCTGGGTTTCCTATATCCCGCCCTCGCTCCCGCAGAACTCGAAGAAGCGGGCGTGCTCCTTCGCATTAGCGCGCTTACCGTGATATCTCTCGCCGTGATGCAGATCTGCGTTTCCGTCCAACAGGGGCTCGGCGACACCCGCACTCCGATAATCAATCTCGCCGTGGGCGGCGCGGTCAAAGTCGTTCTCGACGTTGCGCTTCTTTTCGCGATAGGCATAGAAGGCGTGGCGATAGCTTCTTTGCTCGCGTTTACTACTTCCGCTACGCTCAACGCTCTTTCGCTTACAAGACTTACCGGCAAAAACCCAGATATGCTCAAAAACAGTGGCGTGATATTGCTTTGCGGTGTTATAATATGCCTGCCCGTTCCGATAGCGGCGGTCTTCGGCGGATCGAGAGCATTGACGCTCGCCGTGGCTACCGTAGCCGGAACGATATACCTTGCGGCGCTTTTCGTGCTTCCCGTTTTCAGAAAGTGCGAGCTCCTCAGCCTGCCTTTGGGCGGAAAGCTTGCCGCTTTGAGCGAAAAATTGAAGATAAAGCGCGCGGATTGATCATTTCCCGCGCTTCAGGAGGGCTTATGAATTCCTTTACATATTTCACCGCGGCGGACTTTACGGAACGCAAGATACGCAATTTCGAATGTAATATCCCGATAATAATAGACGGTATCACTGAAGAACTGTTCGAAACGGTCAAAAAGAAGATCCTTACCAATTTCGGCGCGGACGCCGTTATCGTCATAATGAACGACCGCGGCGAGAGCGAAGAAAAAGCGGCTTCGGAACTCTCTTACGCGCCGCGCCTTATCGTAAAAGGCGCCGATTTCACGGCAAGGGATCATTATACATACGGCGATCTTCTGGAAATAATCGCAAGGCTACGCGATCCCGACGGTTGCCCGTGGGACAGGGCGCAGACGCACGAGAGCATAAGAAGCTGCGCTATAGAGGAAGCGTACGAGCTCGCGGAGGCGGTAGATCTCAGGGACCGCGACAAAATGGTGGAGGAGAGCGGCGACGTGATGCTGCAGGGACTTTTCCACGCTTCGATAGCGGAAGAAGAGGGGCTTTTCACGGCTAACGACCTCATCGACAATCTTTGCCGCAAGCTCATTTTCAGGCACACGCACATTTTCGGCGACAAGAAGGCGGCTGACGCCGACGAAGCCCTCAAGAACTGGGAGCAAGCCAAAGCCGTAGAAAAGGGTTATCGCGGCATCGAGGATAAGATAGCTTCCGTGCCCGTCACTTTCGGCGCGCTGATGAGAGCATACAAAGTGCAGAAGATAATCAAAAAGACGGGATTCGATTTCGCAACCCCTTCAGACGCCGAAGCGAAGATAACGGAAGAAGTTGCCGAATTCGATAAAGCCGCTACTCAAGCGGAGCGCGAGAAGGAAGGCGGCGATATGCTTTTCGCGGTGGTCAATACGTTGAGAATGTACGATATAGACCCCGAAACTGCGTTGAACGGGACCACAAACCGCTTTATAAGAAGATTTCTGTACGTCGAAAAAAAGTGCCGCGAAGCGGGCGTCGAACTCACGAAAGAGAATATCGACGTGATGGAAAAGTTCTATC
The DNA here is from genome assembly GCA_017694145.1 of Candidatus Stercoripulliclostridium pullicola. Lineage (GTDB taxonomy): Bacteria > Bacillota > Clostridia > Christensenellales > DTU072 > Stercoripulliclostridium_A > Stercoripulliclostridium_A pullicola. Next base: position 136 of record JADINF010000120.1, on the reverse strand, counting down.
AGGAATCCAAGGCGTTCGAGGGCAAACAAGCATAGGGCGAGGGCTTCGGAGCGCGGGCTTAAAATAGGCAATCTCATTCTCGATAACGATCTCGTGATGCCTGCGGTAGCGGGCTACAGCGACGTGGGGCAAAGGG
>JADINF010000119.1 GCA_017694145.1 Candidatus Stercoripulliclostridium pullicola | reverse complement strand
TCGGGACGAAGGAATTCTACGTCGCTGTAGGAGGTACGCTCGTTCGCGCACTCATAAGTTTTGCGCTCGCTTTCGTTTTTGCGGTATTTCTTGCGGTTGCGGGTTACCTTCTACCGCCCGTGAGCAAAATTCTCGCGCCGATAGTCACCGTTCTCCGCTCCGTGCCAACGATGTCGATAATCCTTTTGTCGCTTATATGGCTTACTTCGAAAGAATCTCCCGTTCTCATTACCTTCCTCATCGTATTCCCTTTGCTTTATTCGTCGCTTGAAAGAAGTCTTAAAAACATCGACGGATACGCGCTTTCCATGAGTAAGGTTTTCGGGGTGCCCGTGTTGACGCGCATATTCCGTATGTATATCCCCGCCGTTCTTCCGGATACGATCGCCGCGGCGCGCAGTAATATTTCGCTCGGTCTGAAAGTAATGATAGCGTCGGAAGTGCTCGCGCAGACCGTAAACAGTATGGGCGTTGCCATGCAGATATCGCGAGTCTACCTCGATACCGCGGCGCTTATGGGCTGGACGATAGCGGCAGTCATTCTGAGCTATCTTCTCGAAGGCGCGGTGTTACTTATCGGCAGACTTCTCGTGAGGTGGAAAAGATGAAACTCGTTAATATTTCAAAACACTTCGGAGAATTGAATATTTTCGACGGATTTTCCGTAGAATTCGAAGAAAACAAAGTTACCGCGGTAATGGGAGCTTCGGGCATAGGCAAATCTACACTGGTAAATATCGTAGCGGGACTTACGCCTTACGAAGGAATTATAGAAGCCGAGGGCGACATTTCATGCGTTTTCAGCGAAGCGGCGTTGCTTCCGAACCTTACCGTGCGCGGTAATCTCGAATACGCCGTCAAACATAAATTGAAAGATAAAGCCGAAAGGGCGAAAGCCGTCGACGCCGTACTCGAAGCCGTTGAGCTCTCAGACAGGGCGGGGGCGTATCCGGCGGAGCTTTCAACCGGTATGGCTCAGCGCGTTTCCATGGCGCGAGGATTTTTATTTCCTTCTCGATACATTCTTCTCGACGAAGCCTTCCGCGGTCTCGATACCGCGCTCAAAACGAAGCTCGAAAGATATTTTCTCAAATTGCTCGATTCCGACCCTCGTACCGTAGTAATGATCACCCACGACGTGAACGAAGCGCTTATGCTGGCGGACAGACTGATCGTGCTCGAAGGCAACCCCGCAAGAATCGCGCTCGACGAAAAAATAATCGACGACAAACGCTCGAGAAAACTCTCTGATCCGGAACTTATAGAGATATCCGATAAATTTATGTCGGTAGCAGGGCTTTCTTGATAAGGTCCGCGTAGTTTTTGACGCCTTTTATGCGCCCTTTATAATTGACTTATCCGCGCGAATAAAGTATTATTTATGTATGATAATTTTGGGTATCGATCCGGGATACGGCATTCTCGGATTCGGGGTGATTGATAAGCGGGGGAGCTCGCTCAGGACGATTGCTTACGGCGTCATCGAAACGCCCAAGGTTTCTCGTTTTCCCGTTCGCCTTAAATATATCGGCGAAAAGATATCCGAACTCATCGACAAGTACCGTCCCGAAGCCGTATCCGTGGAAGAACTTTTTTTTCAGAATAACGCTAAGACGGCGATCATGGTCGCGGAAGCCCGCGGCGTGGTGCTGTATGTGACGGAGAATGCGGGCGTGCCGTTATACGAATACACGCCCATGCAGATCAAACAGGCCATTACCGGCTACGGCAGAGCGGACAAGCAACAGATGCAGAACATGATCAAGCTGTTGCTGGGTCTCGATAAGATACCTAAGCCGGACGACGCCGCGGACGCGCTTGCCGCCGCTTTGACGCACGCGCAGACCAATTCCGCAATGGGGAATTTCGGAGTAAGATAATGTACGCATACATCAGAGGAAAAATGGTATCCACCGACGGTAACCTAGCGGTGGTAGACGTGGGCGGAATAGGTTACGAGATATCCGTTTCGACCAATACCGCCGTTAAGCTTCCTGCGCGGGATAAGGAAGTCACGCTGTTCACCTATCTTAACGTCAGAGAGGACGAATTCAGCCTGTACGGCTTTCTCCGCAGAGAGGAGAAGGAAATGTTCCTTAAGCTCATCACCATCAGCGGGATAGGACCGAGAGCTGCGATAGGCATATTGTCGGGAATGGAACTCGGCGCGCTCGCGATAGCGATAGCTACGGCGGACGTCAAAAGCATAGCCAAAATAAAAGGCGTGGGCAAAAAAACCGCCGAACGCATCGTACTGGAGCTCAAAGAGAAACTTCGCGGCGAAGACGCGACATTCTTTACCGAGAACGTAGTTTCTCTCGAAGAAGCGGGCGGCATGGTTCAGGACGCCGTCAACGCGTTGAGAACTTTGGGACTTACACAAGCGGAAGCTTTGAACGCGGTCAACGCTTCCCGTTCGGAAGCGGATACGCTCGAAGAACTTATCATGTGCGCGTTAAGGAGAATCAATAAGTGACGTACGAAGAGAATTACCGCGCGGGCGACGAATATTCCGAAGGTTACGCTACCGACGAGAGGATACTCGACGGCGAGCTTCTGCCGAGTGACGAGAACGAAAACATTTTACGTCCTACCACGCTCGACGAATACGTAGGCCAGGACAAAATAAAAGACAATCTCAGAATATTCATTCAGGCGGCGCGCAAGAGGGGAGAAGCCCTCGATCACGTACTATTATACGGACCTCCGGGGCTCGGTAAGACCACTTTGAGTAAGATAATAGCCAACGAAATGGGCGTGGAGATCAAATCCACTTCCGGTCCCGCTATCGAAAGGAGCGCCGACCTCGTCGCGAACCTTACCGCGCTTCCCGCTAATTCCGTGATGTTCATAGACGAGATCCACCGTCTCAATCATACGGCGGAGGAATTGCTTTATCCCGCGATGGAGGACTTCAACGTCGACTTCATGCTAGGACAGGGACCGTCCGCCAAAACGATTAAACTTAAACTACAGCCTTTCACGCTCGTCGGAGCGACGACCAAGGCGGGCAATATCGCGGCGCCCCTTCGCGACCGTTTCGGCATAATTTGCAGGCTCGAACTCTATACTCCCGAACAACTCGGACTGATCGTAAGGCGTTCCGCGTCGATACTCAACATAGACATACAGGATTCTGCTTGTATAGAAATAGCTTCGCGTTCGCGCGGCACTCCGCGTATAGCGAACAGACTTCTTAAGCGCGTAAGAGATTTCGCCGAATGCGAAAATTCCGCTATAACTCTCGATATTGCGAAAAAAGCACTTACCCGTCTCGAAGTGGACGGATTGGGGCTCGACCACACGGACAGGACAATACTCCGCACGATAATAGATAAGTTCGACGGCGGTCCGGTAGGGCTCGACACCCTTGCCGCGGCGACCGGAGAGGAAGCGGCTACGATAGAGGACGTGTACGAGCCTTTCCTTATGCAACTGGGCTTTATAGCGAGGACGCCGCGCGGAAGGATATGCGCAAGGAGAGCTTACGAACATCTGCGCATACCCTACAGAGCTACGGCGGAAGCCACGCTTTTCGACTGGAAAGAGGACGGTGACAAATCCGGTGAATAACGAAGAGATCAACATTTACGACACTTCCGCATACGCTTACGACCTGCCGGAAGAGCTTATAGCGCAAAAGCCCGTTTATCCCCGCGATTCGTCGCGGTTATTATATTATGACCGTTTGACGGATACCGTCGAACATCATGTCTTCAGGGATATAGTCGACCTTCTCGAGCCCGGCGACGT
>JADINF010000118.1 GCA_017694145.1 Candidatus Stercoripulliclostridium pullicola | reverse complement strand
ATAAAGAACTGCGAAGTCGCCGAATCGGGATCCGACGTGCGCGCCATGGATATAACTCCCGCTTCGTGAGCGATATCGTTCAAGTCCCAACCGTTGGAAGCGAATTCGCCCTTGATCGGTTCGGGTTCGCCTTCGGGATAGTCCAGCGAAAGCCCTTTGTCCGTTTCGACGATCTTATAGCCGCCTCCCTGTATACAGCCGCCGGGCACCACTCTGTGGAATGCGAGCCCGTCATAGAAGCCGGAATTGGCAAGCGCGGTGAAATTCGCCACGGTGATCGGAGCTTTGTCGGGATAAAGCTCGATACGCACGGTAAGAGATTCGCCGCTCTGCGCTTTGATAACGAAAGTTGCGACGGGGTTTTTATTCATATCCTCGTTCTCCTTTTCTTTACAGCCGAAAGCCGTCGCGGCGAATAAAAGCGTCGCGACAAGCAATACCGTCGCCGCCATGCGGCGCAACCGCCGGCTATTCTTCCTCACTGCCGTCGCAGTGCACGCCGTAGCGCTTGAAGTACTCGTCGTCGAACGCCGCGAAAGCCGCTTCGATCTCCTCGTCGTCCTCTACGGGCAGGAAACGTTCGTTACCGTCGTCGTCCCACTGTACCTCGTTGATGAGAAGATCGCCTTCGTCGAAACCTTCTATCGTTTCCACGGGTTCGAGATAGGCGTAAGTCTTGTCGCCTACTTCGAGCATTGCGAGCAGCGAAAATTCCGCTTCTTCGCCCGTTTCTTCGTTCACGAGGACGATAACTTCTTCTTCCTCGTCGAGATCCTCTATCTCTTCGGGTTTAAGGTTCTTGTCTTTTTCTTTTTCGCTCATGTCGGGTTCTCCTTTAATTGCGATGATTTATATATTTATTCTATATCGGTACGATATCGGTTTTGTCAGCGGCGGGAATCGAGAAACGCTTGTAAAATAAGCGTAGCCGCCACTTTGTCTATTACTTTTTTGCGTTTTTCGCGTCTTACGCCTCCCTGTATAAGCATACGTTCCGCCTGTACGGTAGTCAGACGTTCGTCCTGAAATCTCACGGGAACGTCGCCGAGATAAGGTTTGAGTTCTTCCGCGAAAGCGCGCGTGAGTTCCGCCCTCGCGCCTTCCGTGCCGTCCATATTGACGGGTAGTCCTACTACCACTTCGTCCACGTCGTGCGCTTTAACGAAAGCCGCTATGTACTCGTAATCGGCGGCGCCGCCTTTACGCACGTAGGTTTCGTAACCCGAAGCTATTATCCCCATTATGTCGCTCGTGGCGATCCCTATACGGACGTCTCCGACGTCCAAAGCGAGTTTACGCATCGCTAACCTCCTATCTCGTCAAAAAGTTTCTGCGGTTCGGCTGTAAGCTTACCGAAAGCGAGCACCGCTATGATTATCGGCGGCACGAGAGCCGCGCCGAAGAATATCCCGGTAACCGCGTAAGCGTTCCCGCCCACTTTGAGCGCTCCGAGCACGCACGCGAATACCGCGTAAACGAGCCCCACCGCCAGATTGAGCAACATCGGTTTGACGAGGCGCTTGTTGTTCTTGGATATCTCGCTTATGTTGTTCCACGTATAATTCGGATTTTTGAGGTCGTTGTAGAGCAACATGCAATTCGAAGCGAAACTTCCCGCAAGCATAAGCAAGGGGAACAAAACTATCGCCACCGGATTATAAATCCCCGTGCAGAACGGGAACGCTACCGCCATGAATATCGCGGAAACGACGCTCACTATCGTAGCGAAAGCGAGTTTGGAATAAACTATGACTTTCGCGGAAACGGGCAAAGTTTTCAAATACAACAGGTTTTTCCCCTCTCGGGAGAAGCCTATCGACGAAACGGGATTGTAGGAAGAGCATACGAGGAAGCAGACGTAAGTAATCATACCTACTACCATCATATTTACTCCGTCCACGGTGAACATCTCGAATTCTTCGCCGCCCGAATAAACGAAACGGAAAAACACCATCATTACCGCGGGAAGCACCAGCGTAAGGATAACGTTCATAAGGAGCACGGGCGTATTGAACAAGGTTTTGAATTCTTTGATCAGGAACGCGGAATATGCGGAACGCTTCGCGCCGGGTATACGCGCGGAGTCGAAAGTCGACCTGCTTTTACGTTTACCGCCCGCGCTACGGGCGTAACCCTCTTCGCTCGCAAGCGAAAAGAATGTGCCGACGAAGAAAGTGAGCGCAAGCAGCGCCAATACTCCTGCGGCTACGCCGCAAGCGATGAGGATACCCTCTGTAGGAAGCTTTAATCCCGTCATGAGCGCCACGAGCGGAAGGTTCATAACGCCGACTTCTTTAATGGTTTTCAGCGCGCTCACTGCTCCGCCGCCGAGCATTTCTCCGGGTTCGGTCGAGTTGAGCCCTATTATCATCGCGAAATACAGAGCAATAAATACGCCGTACAATACCGTCATCGCGAGAGCCTGACCGACTTTGTGCCGTTTGAATATAGCCGCAAGCCGCATAAGCGGTACCGAAATAAGGGATATTATCGCTAGCGGGACTATCGGCGCGACCAACGCCGCTATCGCGCACAACGGGTAATAATACCACGGAAACGCAAAGCCGCCGAGATCCGCCACTATACCTACGGTAACGGTGGTCGGAACGACGAAAAGAGCGGAGATGAAGAGTTCTCCGAAATACGCCACGGTGAATTTTGCCGAAAAGACGACCGATTTACGGAAAGGCATCGGCGCGAGAATGGCGTTGTCTTTGGAAAAATAGAGATTGCTCGTGACCGTAAGTATCCCGAAAAAGAACACTATCAGTTGCGCCGCCGTGAGAAACACATAGATCACTTCGTCGTAAAGCCCGCTTTTGAACGCGGACGAAGCGAGCGAAAGCGCGATCCCCACTTCGAAAGCGACGAAAGCGACGATACCGAAGATCGCCGCCACCGCTATACCGACGCTCTTGGCGCGGTCTTTCGAAGATCTGATACGGTTGCGCCTTGCGCGCAAAAGATTAAACAAGTTATTGCGTACGAGGGTCCTGACAAGGACGCCGTACTGCCTGAAAACTTCTTTCATATTCCCTCGCGCGCGTCGGGAACCGCGTGTTCCGTTTCCGCTCCCGTAAGTTTAAGGAAAAGCTCCTCCAGCGAAAGGTCGCTCCTCTTCTCCTTGAGTTCCTGCATGTCGCAGACGGCGATTATCTTACCTTCGTTTATTATTGCCACGCGGTCGCATATCTTCTCCACCACGTCCAGGACGTGCGAAGAGAAAAACACGGTCTTGCCGGCGTTCGCGTACTCGCGCATCAGCTGCTTGAGGTTATAGCTCGACGCGGGATCGAGTCCCATCATCGGTTCGTCTAGAACGAATACCTCGGGGTCGTGCACGAGCGCGGATATTATCGAAATTTTTTGCTTCATACCGTGAGAGTACGAAGACACGGAGTCGTCGAGCTTGTCCTTGAGCCCGAATATTTCCGCAAGGCGTTCCGTTTCGCTTTCGCGTTTATTCTCCGCTACGCCGAATACGTCCGCCACGAAATACACGTACTGCCTTCCCGTAAGCCCTTCGTAAAGGACGTGTTCGTCGGGCACGTATCCTATTTTGCGTTTGGCTTCCACCGGATCAGCTTTGACGTCGGTACCGCATATACGTATAGCGCCTTCGCCGAAATTGAGCATTCCGGTAAGGCATTTGATGGTCGTGGATTTCCCCGCTCCGTTCGGTCCGAGGAATCCGAATATTTCGCCGTTACGCACGGTGAAAGAAACTCCGTCGACGGCTTTACGTCCCGAACCGGAGTATGTTTTGGTCAGATTATCGATTTCTATCATATTTTA
>JADINF010000117.1 GCA_017694145.1 Candidatus Stercoripulliclostridium pullicola | reverse complement strand
CCCTGTGGCAAGGTATCACGCCGGGCATGGGGTTGAAGTGAAGCGCGTATCCCACGGCGCGCGAGGCGCGGCGAGCCGCACATCGCGGCTATCTGTCCGTAAGTCGCGACCTTGCCTTCGGGTATCTTCTTTACCTGTTCGTATACTTTATCGTAAAAGCTCATATATCGATTATTCCTGACGGAGCGAAAGGTATTCCGATTTGCTTTCCGCGCCGCACGTTCGTTTTTTCACGCTTTGACGAATACGTCTATGCGGAACGCAAGTTCCGTCGTGAGCTCTTTCTCCGCGCTCACCCTGTCCACCGCTTCCGCCGCCGTGCGGTAATAGTAAGGGGTCATCTGTATCAGCGCGCGCACGTCCTCTCCTTCCACCGTGAACGGATACTCCGATCTAACGACTTCTTTAAGAGTAAATCCTTCCGGAACGTCCTCGGCTTCCTCGTTGAGGTACGGCTTTTCGTAAAGTTTTTCCTTGAGCCCGTACAGGTGACGCGCGCCGGGAGTTATACGCAGAAATCCGCCGCCCGCGCGCAATATTCTCGATATTTCTTTAGGGAAAACGGGTGCGAAAGCGCACACCGCAACGTCCGCCGTTCCGTCGGCATACGGGAGCGCATTGCTGTTGGCTACCGCAAAGACGGCGTTCTGAACGTTGCGCGAAGCTACGTTCACGGCGCTTTTCGCGAGATCCGTGCCCGCCACGTCCGCTTCAGGAAACGCTTCCGCGAGAGCGTGCGCGAAACGCCCCTCTCCCGCGCCGCAGTCAACGACGAAACGCGGCGAAAACGCCGCTACAGCCTTACGCACTTTTTCGAGCAGACCGTCGTAATAACCGAGGCTCATTATGCGGTGGCGTGCCGCCGTCATTTCCTTCGAACCGCCGGAGTCCGCGGAACTTTTCGAGCCTCCTGCCAGATTTACGTAACCCGAAGCCGCAACGTCGTAACAATGACCGTTTGCGCAATACAGACTGCCGCCTTGACGGACAAGCTTTTCTTTACATTTCGGGCATACTAAACGCGAATAATTCCTCATATATTTATAATAGCACGCGCTCCCCCGAAAAATAAACCGATTTACACGAAAACGCTTTACAATTCGCGGCGCGTTAGCTACACTCTAACTATGTCGATGTTAGCATGGGTGGTAGTGATAACTTTAATTGCAGGAGGCGTCGGGACGGGACTCGGCGGCGTTGTGGGCGCGATATTCAAGCGCGACAATACCAAGACGGTTTCCCTTCTTCTCGCTCTTGCGGGCGGCGTAATGCTCGCGATCGTTTGCTTCGACCTCGTTCCCTCGGCTATTTCGCCTTCAGAATCCGAACCCGCAAATATATTCGTCGTCATCGGCGGCACGCTCGCGGGATTTTTTATCGTTTATCTTCTCAATATACTCATCGACCACGCTACCAATAAGGAAGTTCGTCATATAGACGAAGATCACCCGAAAACGGCGGACAACCTCGACGAGCTCATACACAGCGACCACTACGCGCATCACGCGAACGAACCGGTCGTCAATAAAAAACAGCTTTTCGCGGCGGGAATAGTGATGGGACTCGCTATAGCCCTCCACAACCTTCCCGAAGGAATGGTCATAGGCGCGGCTATCGCGAACGGCGGTATCGCGACGGGCGGGACGGCAATAACGCTTGCGATAATCATAGGGCTTCACAACATACCCGAAGGAATGGCGGTAGCCGTACCTCTCATCACCGGAGGTTCGAGCAGACTTAAAGCCATAGTCATCACCTTCTTGAGCGGACTACCGACCGTTATCGGCGCGTTGCTCGGATACTGGCTCGGCACGCTCGGCGATATATGGCTTACTATAGCGCTCTCTTTCGCTTCCGGCGCGATGCTTTACGTCGTATTCGGCGAACTTCTTCCCGCCGCCTATCTTATGTGGAAAAGTAAGTTCCCCGCCGTCACGATGCTTGCGGGTGTCATGCTCGGACTGATAATCATTTACGTTTGACGGCGTTTCGGAAACCTGATATAAAAAGAGCCCGCCTCGCGGCGGGCGTTTTATTTGTCTTACGCGCGAAGCGCGCGCGCTCGTTACAATGCCACTCCTACGACGTCGGCTTTGATAAATTCGACGTGCAGATCCACGGTCTTCTTGCCTTCGGCGTTCTCGCCGAAGGTCATCACGCCGTAAGGTTCGCCGTTTTCGGCGCTGCCGCCCGTAAAAGCCGCTTTGTAAACTTTACCGGTCGTGACACTGGTGAGATCTTTCATTACGTAGGTTCCTTCGTACTCCAACCCCAGCCCTGCGGGAAGATCTAAAGTACTCGGCAGACTCGCGTTCTCGGCAAGCGAGTCGCAAAGCTCGCGTATCCCCTTATGTTCGGTGTCGAAGCCCAATACTTTTATACCCAGAGTGGCGTCCAACAGACGGAGCGAAAACGGTATGTCCTTCAAAGTGAACGACGGCATCAATTCGACTACGTAAGTGTCTACGGTGCTCTGCAGATTTATGCCGGAAAGATCGATATCGTACTTAACTAGTATGGAAGATATATTCGCGAGCATCGCGCTTTTTAATATGGCGCGTATTTTCATCGTGCCGTCCGGTCTGAATTCGAAATAACTCTCGTACGGATCGAACAGCAATCCCAACGGCAGATCCAGGACCACGGTGGACAATTCGTCCAAATAATATCTTTCTGTCTTTTCGACGTAATATCCGTCGACGGGATCCTCGGTTTCTTCGCTTTCGTCACAAGCCGTAAGGAACGTAACGGGCAAGACGAGCACCGTCAACAACAAAACGACCGTAATTATTCTTTCAATCCTTTTCATGATCGCCACCTCTTCAATCGTAGTACACGGGCGAATAGCCGTCTATGGCGCGAAAATACGCATAAGTAACTTCCTCGACGCTTGCGGCTCCCGCTATACGCGCGCGGTTTTCCGACGTGTCGGCGGTACCCGCGTAAAGTCTTGCAAGCTGCTCGGTACGCAGTTGCTTATAATTTGCAAGAGCCGTGGCTTCGTTGGCAAGTCCCTCTTTCTCGAGGGCGCGTTGGATGAGATCGGCTATCACCGCGTGCCCTTCGTTGGAGGGGTGTACTCCGTCTTTATATAAAAGCCCCTTTCCCCTCTCCTCGTCCTCACTGAATATCCTGTCGAACTCCGCTTCCGCGTCGATCACGACGTATGCGCCTTCGTGCTCCGCGAGATAATCGAAGATTATGCCGTTAAGCTCCGCAAGCATCGCCGAACCGGTAGCGCGTATGTCCGCTGAGTCCATTCCGAGCGCGTGCATCTCGTCTATACAGCTTTGCGGCAATATAGCGCTCCCTTCGAACATCGGATTATAGACGGTGTTTATCATGACGAAAGCGTCGGGGTTCACCGAAGCGATATGATCCATTATTTCCGCGAAATTGCTCCGCGCCTTCGCTATATTGGCGTCGAGCGAAGAGGAATCGCCCTTGGCGTAATTCACGACCATAGCACCGAGACTGTTTTGCAGAAGGTCGTTACCGAGAATGGATATATGGATTATATCCGAAGTCCGCATCAGCGTATCCGTGAGATAGGCGTTCTCGTCGGGACGTAAGATATATTCGAGCATATTGGAAGTCTGATGCCCCGAAACCGAACGGTTTTTATAAATATAACCGTTATCTCTGCCGACTATCGCAAAATATGCATAAGAATCACGCTCTTTGAGCGGGGACGGACCGAGCACGCCTTCGGCGATGGAATCTCCCCAGAACGTAATGAGCAAAGGCTCCGGAGCATTGACGTCTTTATCCTCGTTTTTTACAAATTCCGTCACGACCGCAGTCGCGATCACGGCAACGAAAGCTATTGTAAGCAACGCCGCAACGGCTTTTCGAAATCTCATACGATACCCTCCGCACGCGGAATCGTCCGCAATGTCATAATATCACATAACTCAATTCGGGTCAATACCGCCTTTGAACGAACGTGCGCGCACCGGTAGACAAAACGGTATGAGGCGTATATAATTTAATCATATCATCCGAAGGAACGGAACATGGCATATTCTGTATATCTTAAAAAAGGCGAGGAGCGCGAAATACTGCGCGGAAGAAGTTGGGTATACGCCAACGAAGTTGCGCGCGTAGAAGGCAAGGACAAGAACGGTTCTCTTGCGAGCGTATACTCGCACGACGGCAGATTTATCGGCAAAGGGTATATAAATCATCTGTCGAGAATATTGGTGAGGATATTCATACGCGACGAACGCGAAACGGACGACAAGGAATTCTTCATCGCGCGGCTGAAGAAAGCCGACGCCATGCGAAAAGATCTCGCGCTGGGCGAAGCCTACCGCCTTTGTTACGGCGAAGCGGACGGACTTCCTTCGCTCATAGTCGACCGCTACGGCGACGTGCTGTCGGTACAATTCCTTTCGCTCGGCTTCGACAAGCGCAAAGAGTTGATAACCGAAGCGCTCGCGGAAGCTTTTTCGCCCGAAGGAATATACGAGAGAAGCGACGCCGCGGTAAGACTCAAAGAAGGTCTGGAGCCCTCTGTCGGCGTCCTTTACGGCGAAGTCCCCGAAAAGGCGATCATCGAAGAAAACGGCGTGAAATTATACGTAGACGTCCGCAACGGGCAGAAGACGGGATATTTTCTCGATCAGAAGGACAACCGCTTCGCGGTAAGAAGGTATTGCCGCGACAAACGGGTGCTGGATTGCTTTTCCAACACCGGCGGCTTCAGCATGAACGCGGCTAAAGTGGCGCGTGAAGTGACCGCGGTGGACATATCCGAGCGCGCCGTGAACGAAGTGAAAGCGAACGCCGAGCTCAACGGTTTTACCAACGTGAACGCCGTGTGTGCCGACGTATTCGAAGAGTTGCGCAAATACCGCAGGGAAGACAGACGCTTCGACACGGTGATACTCGACCCGCCCGCTTTCTGCAAGAGCGCCGCCGAAGTGAAAGACGCCTACCGCGGATATAAGGATATAAACGTGTTGGGAATGAAAATAGTCCGCGACGGCGGTTATCTAGTCACTTCGTCATGCACGCACTATATGACGATGCCCCTTTTCGAAAAAATGCTCGCCGAAGCGGCGAGCGAGAGCGGACGCGCGGTAAGGATACTTGAAATCAAGGTTCAGGCGCCCGATCACCCCGTTTCGCTTACAGACGGCGAAACGGGTTATCTTAAATTCTACGTTCTTTCCGTAGACGCGCGATGACTATTCGTGAAGGTATTGCGTGCGGTCGTTTACTTTGAGTCTCCCGAATTCTATCGCCCTTTCGGGACAACTCTGTATGCAACGGAAACAGTTTTCGCAAGAGCCGCCGAGGAAAGCGGCCTTTCCGTTACGCATTTCGATATTGTTCACGGGACACCCCGCCGCGCATAAGCCGCAACCCACGCAAGCCTCGGTCGCTTTCTTTCGGTCGAGTCCGAATATCGCCTTAAAGAATTTCCACATCAACCGCGTGCCCGCGCCGAAAGGAGCGGAGGCTTTTACCGCGGTGCGTTTGCCCGCGTCGAGCGCTTCCGCTATCTCGCGCACGCGCCCGCTCTCCCGTTCGAGAAGTCGGGTTTTCGCTTTCGCGGGGGTTGCGAAAGCTATACAGCTGTCGGGCATTATCACGGTGTCGGCGTACGCGAGCGAAACGCCCTGTCCGTTGAGAAGATACGCCACGCTTCCGTGCGAACGCCCCGCTCCGCCGCCCGCAGTCGCTACCGAGAATATATAAGGCGAACGCAGTTTGACACGTTTGAGAAATTCGGCTACCGCGCGCGGAACGTCGGCACAATACACGGGGAAAACTATCCCTATCCGCTCGTCCTCGAGTACGTCCTCGGTTATCGCGGATATCTCCTCTACTCTCTCGCCGTCGCGCGCGAGTTTTTCAGCTACCGAACGGGAATTGCCCGTACCCGAAAAATAAACTATCATATTTACCTCCGCGGCTCATTATACGCCGTAAGCCGTCGATTTTATGCTAAAATATCGAAAAAAGCCTGCCGAAGCAGGCTTTCCGTATATTATTGGATTATTTTCCGTACTTTTCTTCGAAATTCTCGAGGCACTTCACCGAGATGGCGTAGCAGTCCGCAAGACAATCCTTGTCGAGGTTGTCGTAGGAATCCTTCCTGGTGTGATAATAATCCTCCAGAACGTGGTTGAGCGCCGTGATACCGGTAGCGCGGAAGCCTGCCTGCGCGAAAGCCGCCGAGTCGGTAGCGCCTCCTAGCGGAGGTACCCAGGTCTTCTGACAGGCTATGTCGAGCTCTTTCGCCGCCGCCATGAAGGCGTCGCTCACCTCTTTGTCCGCTTTGACGGTACCGTTCAGATCGCGGTAGTTCACGCCCAGGAACTTGCTATCGTGTATCGTGTCGTAGGAAAGTATCCAGGTAGGCACGTCGTTGAATTCGTCCTTATGCGCTTCGCACCACGCCTTGGCGCCTCTGAGTCCCGCTTCTTCGGAACCGCTCAATATGACGCCCACTTCGGTATTCTCGAGCTCGATGCCCTCGTCTTTAAGCGCCTTAAGTATGGCGATGCCCATATAGCAACCGGTCAGGTTGTCGTTAGCTCCGTCAACGATAGTGTTCTCGTCCCACATGAAATAAAGACCGATAAGCAAAGGAGCGAAAATAAGCGACGCTATACCGCACCAGAACAACGCGGGACCGTAGGTTTCGGGAGAAGCTATCCCGGGAACGCCGCCCGTCTTGACCGCGGCGATGATAGAAAGTATCATGACGATGAATGCGCCGAGCACGCCGGAAGCGATATGCGCTTCGTACACCGCGCCGCCGAACCTCTCGTTAACCGGCCAGTTCCACGCGGCGTCGGGATGTCCGTTGAAGAATATCCTAGCTTTGACTTCGCCTTTGCATTTCTTGATCGCCGTCACGTTGTGACCGGTCTTTTCGGGGAAGCAGAAATCGACGAATTTCTTATAGAAACCGAACTGCACCACCATTATAACGAAACCGAGCGCTATGATAGCCGCGCCGAGCGCCGGCATAAAGAAATAAAGTATCATTCCCGCAAGTGCGAAGGTCAGCGTGAAATACAGCCAACCGAGGAAGGAGCCGGGATTTTCCTTGAAGGATTCCACGTCCGCTCTCTCGCAACCGCATTGCTCTTTAAGAACCTGCGCCATGTATTCGCAGGCTACCTTTTCGCCTTCGCTTCCGGGTCCGCGCTTGGGCATATCTTTGCAGATATGGGTGATCTCGTCCACCATATATTGGGCGCTGTCCGCTTTTTTCTCGATAAGTTTATCGTACTTCGACATTCCTCTCTCCTCCGAAGTTAGTTCAGTAATGCTAATATAGCATATTAAAACGGCGTTGTAAATACTTTTCCGATAAAAACGCGCGCACGCGCCGTGAGTCGGCGCGGTTCCGTCCCGAAATATTGCCGATATGGGCAACCGAAAAGCAAATTTCTGTACTCTGCATAGCGGATAATTGAGCAAAAGCGCCGGTTATTTACTTTAATTTGACCGTCTATCGCTTCCGCGTTTTTTGCCTTTTTCGGTAGTTTAAGGGCATTTTACGCACGTAAAACCGCGGTAGCCATTTTAACGACGTCAACAGAATTCAGCTTTTTCCGGATGCGACGTCCTCTTCGTGCGCGCCGCAGGAGCTTTCCGCAACGGGCGGCTTTGCCGTAAGTCGCACCGCCGTTTCGCACGCTACTGTCATCAACGCGAGGAACGCAAGCAACACGTACGGCATTATCGCGAAGGTGGTATTCGTCGCCACGAAGCCGAACGTAAACTGCACGGCGAACGCTATCGCATACGCTCCGCCCATATGGTAACCCGTTATATCCGCTGAATACTCCGCTCCGAACCTTTCCGGTACGGAGTGTATGACGGAGGGGAATATCGGTCCGAAGCCTACTCCTATCAACAACATCCCTATTACGTCCGTAACCGTCCCCGCTCGTAAAGCGAGCAAGATCATTCCGGGTAACGCCGCCGCGGTGCCTATCCTGATGAGCGACTTATCTTTAAGCCTGAACGCCGCAAACCCCGCTACAAGCCTTCCGAACATTATCCCGCCGAAAAACGCCGAAACGAATTTGGATGCGTCCGCAGGCGTATTTCCTCCCGCGTTCACGAGATAGCTCGCTCCCCACGTCCCTACTATGAATTCCATCGAGCAGTAAAAGCCGTGACTCAATATTCCGGCTATCACTCCTCGTGTGGTTATTAT
>JADINF010000116.1 GCA_017694145.1 Candidatus Stercoripulliclostridium pullicola | reverse complement strand
ATATCATTAGGTATGACGGATCTTTTTATATCGGAACTGGTATTCGCGCCCGGAAGCGGTTTCGGCGCTTTTTTCACGGCGGTGGGCGAATGTCCCGCCCTTTTCCCCGCGCTCTACGCTTTGGCGGCGCTCGTTTACCTCGCCGCAAGTAAAAAGATTAAAGACAAGGACGCTCGTAAAAAAGCGTTTACGTTTTTCCTTTACGCGGCGGCGACCGTCGTCGTCACCGCCGCTGTGGTCGTTATTCTGAAAAATCTTTGGGGGCGCGCACGTTTTACCGAACTCGGCGAAAACCACGCGGGCTTTTCCCCCTGGTATCTCCCGCAAGGGCTCACGGGGCACGATTCCTTCCCGTCCGGGCACGCCGCGATGAGCGCGCTCGTATTCTTCGTTTCGGACGGTATAGAATATTTCACCGGAAAACGCTTGAGAAGCGTGGACCTTCTCTGTTTCGCGTTCACGTCAGCCGTATGCGTCGCCCGCCTTATCGAAGGCGCGCACTATTTGAGCGATCTCGTAGCGGGAGCGGCGCTCGCCGCCTTCTTCCGCGCCGTATGTCTGCGCGCCTGCGGTATCCGCGCACGTAAACCTTTCGGCAAAAAAGTTTTGCCTATAAATTACCCTTCTGCCGGGGGAAGCGCAGTTGACACGGAGCGACTGAGGTAGTACAATATTCGAGATAAAACTTTTTCGTCCGAAGGAGAACGGGATATGAAGAAAACGGGGTTCGACAACGAACTGTACGTAAAGAAGCAAACGGAAAATATTTTGAAGCGCATAGACGCTTTCGGTAACAAACTTTACCTCGAATTCGGCGGGAAACTTTTCGACGATCTGCACGCGGCGCGCGTGCTTCCCGGCTTCGACCCCAACGTCAAGACCAAAATACTCCGTAACCTCAAGGATAAGCTCGAAATAATTTTCTGTATAGGCGCGCCCGCTATCGAGAAAAACAAGATACGCGCCGACTTCGGCATCACCTACGGCAACGAGCTCCTGAGGCTCATGCGCAACCTTCGCGAGCTGGGGCTCAAGATCAATTCCGTAGTGATCACGCAGTATAACGAACAGCCCGCGGCGGATATGTTCCGCAAGCAGCTCGAACGCAAAGGCGAGAAAGTGTATATCCATAAGCTCACGAAAGGATACCCGAACGACGTGGATACGATAGTCTCGGACGAAGGTTACGGAGCAAATCCCTATATCGAAACCACCCGTCCGCTCGTCGTGGTCAACGCGCCGGGGCCCAATTCCGGAAAGCTCGCGACCTGCCTTTCCCAGCTCTATCACGAATACAAACGCGGGGTACGTGCGGGGTATGCCAAATACGAAACTTTCCCCGTATGGAATCTTCCTCTGAAGCACCCCGTCAACGTGGCGTACGAAGCGGCAACCGCGGACATCAACGACAGGAACATGATAGATTATTTCCATCTCGAGGCATACGGCGTGAGCGCGGTGAACTATAACCGCGATCTCGAAGTTTTCCCGGTAGTCAAGAACATTCTCTCGCGCATACTCGGCACCTCCGTCTACAAATCCCCTACGGACATGGGAGTGAATATGGCGGGTTACGCCATCACGGACGACGCTGTAGTACAGGAAGCGGCGAAACAGGAAATAATCCGCAGATATTTCAAGACCTACAACGAATACAAACAGGGAAAAGCCGATCTCGACACGGCGCACCGCGTGGAAATACTGATGAAGGATATGGGCGTAAGCGCTATGGACAGAACGACCGTCGCTCCGGCGCGCGCCAAGGCACGCGAATGCGGACACAGTTCGGTTGCGCTCGAGCTTCCGGACGGAAGCATAGTTACCGGGCGCGACAAGAACAATCTCTACGCCCCCGCCGCCGTCATCATCAACGCCATAAAGGCGCTTGCCAAAATAGACGATAAAATAAAACTCATAACCCCCGACGCGATAGACGCCGTTCTCAAAGTAAAACGCGAAGCTCTGAAATCGAAAACCAAAAAAATGAACCTCGAAGAAGCGTTGATCGCGTTGTCCTTCTCGGCGGCAACCAATCCCACGGTGGAATTCGCGCTCGGAAAACTCGAATTGCTCGAGGGTTGCGAAGCTCATTCCACGGTGATGCTTCCCGAAAGCTCTTTGCAGATCTTCCGCAAGCTCGGAATAAATCTTACCTGCGACCCCGAATTCTCGGGAGAATAAGGGTACTTTATATTCCCAAAGAATTGAGATATACGAGCCCCGCTTCCGTCACCCTGTACGGGTCGGAGGTATTGTCGTGCTCTATAAGCGCGTACCTAGTTCCCGCGGCGACGGCGCGCGTAAGAATTTCCTTAAAGTCGAGATCGCCCTCCCCGGGTGCGCGGAAACGGGGTATGAATAAACTTTTTTTCCAATCTTTTACGTGTATGCACTCGACGCGCCCCTTTAGCTCCGATATCGTTTCCGCAGGATCGTAGCCCGCGTATCTGCACCAGAACGTGTCGAATATGAATTGCATTTCCGGCGCCCCCTCTTTCAATACGTCGATTATGCGTCTGCCGTCGGCAGTCTTACGGAATTCGAATGCGTGGTTGTGATATCCGAATTTTAAGCCGTAAGGCTTCAGCTTCGCGCAAATTCCCGAAGCGAATTCGATAAACTCTTTGAGAGTGTCCGCTTTGCCGAGTTTCGCGGGCGACATCATACCGAGTCCCACTATCCCGGCGCCGAGCGCGAGATGTTCCTCCGCCACCCTCTCCGTTTCCTCCGCTATACGCGCATACGGAGTATGCGTAAGAGGTATCGAAAGCCCGTTGTCGTCGGCCATTTTACGCACCTCTTCGGGCTTACAGGCGCATTTGATACCGGATAACTGTATGCACGTTCCGCCAGCGTTGCTCACGAAACGCATGATCCTGTTCAGATCCGCCGCCGTTTTTATCTCTTTGCGAAAAGTGTATAACTGCGATCCGTACTCTACCATGTCTTTTCTCCTTGAATTCCTTTACGTAAAACGACCGCACCGCTCCGGATGCGGTCGCAATTTGTCTTATACGGTTACGCCGCGTTCAGGACATTACGTGTTATATTCACTCCGCGCGCCGCGTGAGAGGCGCTCCTCTTACTCGTACTTCTTGTTACGACGCATCAGGAAGAACACGGTGGACAAGCCGCCGAGCAACACGAGCGCTCCTATTACGTAATACAGCCAGGTAAGGTTGGTTTCCTTCTCTATCGTCAGCGTGAAGTATTCGATCGTGCGTTCGTAGAGGTCGTCGCCTTCGTAGGTCACGAGTATCGTGTATCTGCCCGCTTCGGTAGGCATCGTGGAATACCTGTTACCCGCGGAATCGATGTATTCCACGGTGACACCCTCGGAGCCCGCAAGATCGAGTACGCCGTTGATATTGCCGGTGATCGCCACGGGGTTGGTTTCGGATTGCGTGAGGTTACCATCTACGGTTATTTCGGCTTTAGCCTTTTCTACGTGCAACACTATCGTTCCGGTAATGTTACCGCTTCCGTCTGCGGCTTCGTAATATCTGTAGAAGTCCGCGTCATAGGGAGTGAACGTCCAGGTATAGGTATTGTCTCCGGGCATCAGCGTCTGACCGGGATCGAGCGCTATCGAACCCAACGTGCTGTTGGAGGTAAGCGCGGGTAACGCGTCGCCGTATCTGAGCGTACCGGGCACCTGATTGGGGACCACGGTGTATACGCTCTTCGATATCGTCAGTCTGATCTCGATAGTCACGGTCACGTAGTTGCGCTTCTCCACGGATACGGTAATAAGATACGTGCCGGGCTCGGTGTAATACGGAACGGACAGACTGCCGTTATAATATACGGTCGCGTCGTCAGCCGCCGTCACGGGCACGGAGTGTCTGCCGCCGTCGTATATCACCGACGTAAGCGCTTCGTCGTATACGGGCGCGCTCATTTCGGCGGGCAGGATATAATACGTGGGACTTACCGCATTCTCGATATAGTAGTTCACGGAGTCTACGTTAAGCGTTACGTGGTAACCTTCCTCGCTTACGTTGTAGCTATCGCCGTAATACGTGAGCGAAGCTCTTACCTCGTCGCCCGCGAGCACACCTTCGAGTTCGTATTCGACGCCCTTGTTGTTGCCGTCGAAGTACACGTCGGGATCGGGAACGAAGGATACGGTAAGTTTTACTTTACCTATCGTATAATTGATCGCGGTCGAACCGAATACCACTTTATAATTGCTCCCCGCGTTGAGATTGCCGAGTTTGACGTCGTATTCGCCCGCGTCCGCCGCAAGCATACCGAGCGAACCGCTCCATGCGTTACTGCCTATCAGCTCGGGCGCCCATACGGAATACTCGGAGTCGTACAAGGAGGTGGTCCCCGTTATCTCGCCGCCCGAATAGATCTTGTATTCCGCTTCGGCGGGGGTAACTTTCAAGGATACGTCCTTCCCGTCAAGCACTCCGGTTATGACGCCTTGGGTAAGATCGGTAAAGAATCTTTCGCTTGCGAGGCGCGCCGTCATGGTGTTGAAATCGACGTAATAGCATACGTACAACAGATCGTATACGTACACGTCCTTATATTCGGTGACAGCCATTTCCGATTTGCCTACGACCATTCCGTTGAACTCGTAAACGCCGTTGCCGCCGTCTTTGACTTCGTAGAATAATTCTATCCTTGCGACGCGCTCCTTGAGATACACTATCGCGTTATGTCCGTCTACGGTATATTTACGTACGTATTCGCTCGCGTAACCCGCGTACAGGAGATCTTCCACGGCTATCGCTTCCGAATACGTTATGTTGCCGTCCGCGTCTTTATACCCTATCGCGATCTCCGAGATCCCGAGTTCGTATACTTCGGTAGCCGACGCGGAGGCGAAATCTATGACGTAAAGAGCGCCGTTCGAGGACTTGTAAAGTCCGGTATTGCTCGAAGCGTCTATAGAATACATATTGTTGAAATCTATGCTTACTATTTCCGTCTTGCCGCCTATATTCGCCGCGAACTTCCCGATCTGCTCGTAAATCTTGTAGGTAACGCCGCCGCTTACGGCAGTCATCGCGTTCAGATCGAGTTTGTACACGACGTATCTGCCGCCTTCGTTGCGGGTGTAAGTCGCCAATCCGGCTTCGATATCGGTATAAACTATCTCTTTCTTCGGAATATTGATGACGGTTACCCTGCCTTCTCCGTCTACGGAACTTATGTAGTAACCGACCTCTATATCGTATGCGTACGATTTCGCGTTATCTGCGGGATAAACGACGTCGGAATCGAGATCGATAACGTATTTAACGCCCGTATCGGGATCCACGTATTCGAATTCGCCGCGCGTCGCGCCGAAGGACGCGAGATCCACGACGTACTCCCGCGAATCCACGCTGAATACGCCGCGAAGCAGTCTGATCGCGGTTTCGTAATAGTCGCGCCATGTTTCTCCGGAACCGTTGGATACGGTGAATACGTTGCCCTCGTCGTCTACGAAATCGAATTTGCTTACGTCCACGGTCCCGTTACCGTCCGCTGCGGTCAACACGGAATATACGTAATAGATATAGGTGTTGCCGTCTGCGTCCACGCTCTCGTATGAATACAGATAAGCTAGGTTGTCGCTTCCCGCGGCTACGCCGTCGTAGGTCTTGCCCTGCCCGAATACGGGTATGACGGTAATCGTGAGCTCGCGTATCGTAAGCGCTCCCGCGAACGTGGCGGTACCCGCGGAGAATACGTCTTTCGCGGGGTTGGGAACGTACGTCACGCGCACGTCGTAGGAACCCGCGGCGGAAGGCGCTATCGCCGTCCATACCGAACTTCCGGAAAGACGATATTCGTAATTAAGGTTCCCGTAATAATAATTTCCGTCGTCGGTAGCGCCGTTATTCTTTACGTAAACCTCTCCGTTGGCGTCCGTTATCATCGCGGCGTTGGCGGGGAAGGCTTTGCCCGAATACACCGCTTCGCGCGCCTCGAGGCTTATCGTGGGCACCGCGTTCGCTATCTTAAGGCAATCGTACCTCGTAGCCGACACGTCCTGATAATTGGCGTCGTTCAATGCGTGCGTGAATACGACTTTGACGCTGTAGTCGCCGGGCGTTGTCGGCACGGTCGTAGTCCACTCGTAATCTACGGAACCCGTAGCGGTGGTATATCTCGTTCCGTACGAAACAACTACGGTAGGAATGCCGTTGTATTCGAGCACGGGACCATCGGAATCGAACTGCGCGCCTTTCAGTGTATACAGGCTCGCGGGATCGATCGTCGCGCCGAAATCGACGGATACCAGTTGGATGACTATGCTGGGCTTGACGGCGCTTATCGTGATAACGTTATAGAAGGTCATCACCGCTTCGTTATAGTTGTCGTCCGACGTGGGCGAATACGTCACCTGCACGTTATAAACGCCGGCGTCTACGGGAAGTCCAGAGATATAATCGCCGTTGAGGATATAATTGTATACGAGGGTACCCTTGGGCACTTCGCGCATACCGCCGGGAAGCGTTACGCCCAGACATTCCGCCGTGATGCCGCGCGATTCGCCGGTGAAGGAATACACGTCGTTACGTGTATAATTGAGCGTCACCATCGCTTTGTTGATAGTGAGTCCTACGCCTATCTCCACCCATTCGGCGGAAGAAGTGTAGTTGTCGTCGGCTGCCGCGGTATATCTGACCATGACGGTATAACTGCCGGCGTTGACGGGCATATCGTAATAAACGCCGCCTTTAACGTATCTCAACGATACGGTGCCGGCGGGCAGACTGCCGCCCGTAACGCCCGTCAAAGCGATATCGTCCGCCGCAACGGTGTGCGTAAGCGCGTCGTAAGTATATACGGGAGGCTGATATCCGGCGCTGAAGGAAATCCCGTTATTTTTCGCAAGATCGTAGCGCTCTATGACGACCGCTCCTACGAAAGAAGTCACCGTCCTCGAAGCTATCCTCTTATCCTCCGGAACGCCCGACTCGTCGTAAACGACCCACACGGTATAAATTCCCGCGTCGGTAGGCGCGACAGTCGTTACGTATGCGTGTATGCCGGGTATATCGTTGACGCTTCCCGTAGAGGCGTCGCCGTACTGGAAGTAAAGCGTGGCGTTGTCTTTACTCAGACCTACTCCGATTCCGGTCACGGGATCGGTATAAACTATTTCGTTGAAGTTTTGTTCGAGATCGAACGAAACGGGTCGTCCGTCGTAAACCTTGCTCTTGGTTTCTTCCTTGACGGAAATTTCCGCAAACCCCGCCGCTATCTCCAGACCTTCTGAAAGCACGCCGTCCTCGTTGAATTGCGCATAGATATAGACTTCCGCGTCGCAATAGTTGTCGTATGCGTTGGAAACGTATACCGCGAGAACATCGTAAACGCCTGCGGTGAGTACGTAATAATTGCCTATTTCCGACGGAGCTTCGAAAGGATCGTCCGTACCCGCTTTGCGGAATTTGTATGAACTTACCGACGTGACGATCGGCGTGCTGCCTCCGTCTATGCCGCTCACGATGGCTGCGACGGCAGCCTTCGAAATGCCGGACGTGCTGTAGGGAAGCTGCCTTACGCCGTTATACGAGATCACGGGCGCGACGCGGTTTATCGTCAGCGCGCTCATGAATTCGGTCACGGTGGTTTTGTAGTTATCGTTGCTTTCGGCGGTGAAAGTCACGCGCACCGAATACACGCCTGCGTTCGTGGGCGCTTCGTAACTGTAACCCGTGGAATAGCCGTAATCGAACGTAAGTCTGCCTGCGTCCGCGGCCCCTACGGGAACGGTGCCGTTAGCGACGCCGCTCACAGTTACCGCGCCCGCCGAATGCGCCTTACCGTCATAATCGACGGATACGGATTCCAAACTTATTATTACGGAAGCCTGTTCTATTATCAATGTGATCTCAACGTCGGCGAACTCGTAGTTTTTCGCGGTAGCTCCGGTGATCTTCACGATGTAGCTTCCCGCGTCGGTCGAAGCGTCTATCCCCATAAAGTCGATGACGGGAGAAGTGTAATTTCCGTTCTGCCAATCGGACTCGATGGAGCTGAAATCTCCCGCCACCACGCCGGACACGCCGAACGTATATTCGGTGGGATTCTCGGCGCCGTACACTTTGACGAGCCTGTCGTTGACGCCGTTCTGCGTGACGTACAGAGTAGCCGCGCGTTTGGTGACGGTAAGCGTGGTCGGCGCATAGCTGATGTCGTAATTCTTGCTCTTCTCGCCGTAATCCACGCTGATAACTTTGGAAACGCCTACTTCGTAAGGCTCCTCGCGCACCTCGCTCATCGAAGTTGAGGTATAAGCCACGGTCACGCCGCCGAGACCGAAAATCTCTTCCGGCAGATCGGAATGTCCGGGAGCGTAATTCAATCCGGTATAATCATCGTTTCTCGCCGAAGTCGTGTATGTTATCTCGAAATCCGCGGCAGTCAACGACGTACCGTACGATATGGTCATGGGCTTGGCAGAAACGACAAGCGCGCGTTTCTCTATAGTTACCTCTGTCGTCACGGAAAACTTGAGATACGCCTGCGTGTCGTCGGCGCCCACGTAGCCGCCGTGCGAAATAGTTACGGTCGCCTTACCCGCTCCCGCTATCTTGACGTCGCGGTTGGCTCCCGAAGCGGTGATACTCACGTCTACGACCGACGGATCGTCGCTCGCAATGGAATACTGGAATGCGCCTTTGGTAGCCGCGTAGGAAGCGAGTCCCGGTCTTATAGTGAAGTTGTCGTTACCGTAAACGTAACTGTAAGCGGTGCTGAAATAGACGGGATCCACGCTGTCGGCGTGTTTAGCGAACAACCTGTATTCGGCGTCGCCCGCGGAATAATTATAATCCTCGTAGTTGCCGCCCTCGTCGTAAGCTTCGGCATAGACTCTTATCACGCCGTAGTTACTGCCGTTGGTGAAAACAGCCGTGGTCTTGGCGAGGGTAACGCCTTCTATCTCCACTATTTCCACCGA
>JADINF010000115.1 GCA_017694145.1 Candidatus Stercoripulliclostridium pullicola | reverse complement strand
GTCTGCAGGTAGTTCGCCACGATGTCCGCTAACTGCGGATCTATGCGGGCGATTTTCATAAGAGTGGACACTTTGAAAGGTTTTACGAGGAAAGCAAGCGCTTTCATCGATTTTTTCTTGCCGAGGAAGGAATTTATCGCCGTCTGTATCTCGGGGCTCTTCATCAGCGCGCCCACTCTGTCGTTAAGCGAATAATACGCGGAGGATTCGCCGCCTTCCGAACGGAACCAGTTTTTGACGAAGGAAGCCGCTCCCTCGGGCATTTTGTAGTCGGGATCGGGTGCGTCCACTCCGGTAAATACCGCTTCGTCTTTAAGATCTCCCGCCGTAAGTACGACTTTGTTTTCGCCGGGTTTGATTTCTATTCCTTCGAATTTGACCACTTTGTCGCATTTCGCGGTGTAGCCGACGCCGTTCACGGTGAGCGTTACCTCGCTCAGGTTGGAGCAAGCTGTCAGGGTAGTGATACCTACGGGGCGGCGCGCATAGCGCGAACCGAGTATCCTGACGAATTTTTCGTCGCTCCAATGCGCTTTGTATACGTAGAATGCGTCTTTGCGCGTCTTGCGGTCGAACGTTACGAGTCCTTTGTTGTTCCTGCCCGTTACGCCCGCTTCGTTGCGGTTGGCGGCGCCGAAGTCGAACATATTCCATACGTAACTGCCCCACATCCAGTCGCGCGCGCCTATCTCGCGGGCATAATGATCGTGCAGTACCGCCTGATACTCTTCGGTATAATCGCCTTGCTCGCCCGTTTCGGACTGATAGCGAAGTATCGCTTCCGCGCCGTATTCGCTTAAACAGAGTTTGACTTCGGGATTTATCCTGTGGAAATTGTCGAGCCAGCTTCCGAGAGAAGTGTATTTCTCTACGTACCAGCCGTAATACAGATTGTAGCCCTGAATGTCGGTTATTTTATTAAGAGAGCTGTCCGGAGCGCACATCATGACCTGTGCCGAAGTGGTAAGACGGCTATGGTCGAGCGAGTGGGCGAGGGCGTTGAGCTCCCTGATCGCGGGCTCCACGCCCTTGGCTTTGCCGCCGATAGTAATTTCGTTCTGCACTCCCCAGCAGAATATCGAAGGATGATTGTAGTTCTGCGTGATAAGCTCGGTGAGCTGACTTTTGGCGTTCTCCTGCTTGGCGGGGGAGAAGCGCGATATGACAGGTACTTCCGCCCATACGAGCAATCCGTTCTCGTCGCACAGATCGTAGAACTTTTCGTCCTGTTGATAGTGAGCAAGGCGCACCGAGTTGGCGCCGACTTCGAGTATCAGCCCGACGTCTTCTTTATGATCGGAGTAACTCAGCGCGTTGCCTTTGCCGAGTCTGTCCTGGTGGCGCGAAACGCCCTTGAGTTTGATATGCTTCCCGTTCAGGAAACAGCCTTTTTCGGCATCGAAAGTGACGGTTCGGAATCCCGTTTTAACGTTTACCTCGTCGACTTTTACGCCCGCCGAATACAATTCGCAGGTTAAAGTATAGAGGTAGGGATCGGCGATACCGTTCCAGAGAGAAACGTTCTTTACGTCGACTGAATATTCGCCCGCCGCGGCAGGAGCGGTAAGAGAAGCCGCGATCTTGCCCTCTCTGTCGCGGAGCGTGAGCTTTAGCTCGTCGCCTTCTTCGGCGTTTGCGATCGCCGTTTTTACAGAGAGTCTGCCGTCGCCGCCCTTGAGTAACTCCGGAGTTACGAAAACGCCGTTTCTGCCGCTGTCGAGCGCGAAGTGTTTTTTGCTTAACCCCGTCACGATATTCACGTCGCGGTATATGCCGCCGTAGAACGTGAAGTCCGCCGTGGAGGGATATACGTCGTCGAAATCCGAATTGTCTACGTCTATGCGCAGTTTGTCGTTTCCCGTAAGATAGGGCGTAAGATCCGCGCGGAACATGGAATATCCGCCCCGGTGTTCCTTTATTTTACGGTCGTTGATGAAAACTTCCGCTACCGAATTGGCTCCGTTTATTTCGAGCCAGCTTTCGCCTTCCAGGCGCGGAAGATCTTTCTCGTAACTACATTTGCCTCTGAAGTAGTCGGCTTGCCGCTGACCGTCTTCCGCGTTGTAGGAATGGGGAAGATCTACGTTGAAGCTTTCGCTTTCTTTGGTGAATTTCCAACCGGCGTTGATATTGATAACGGTTCTCATTCGGTTAGCTCCTTTGAAAAATCTTTGCGGCTCACAAAGCGCGGCGCGATCCGTAGCCGCGCGAGCCGCATATATAAATTATATATTCCGCGTGCGCATTAGTCAACATTTGCGCCGAATTACGCACGATGACGATTACCGTTGATTTACAAGAAGTAATGTGATAGAATACCGTTACGGGCATACGCCCGATAAATATAATATCGCAGGGAAATTATTTATGGACAGCGTAAAACTCAAACTCTCGGACAAAGCGCCGAAAGGATTGCAAAAGTTTTTCTATACCGACGTATATCTCGTTGCGCTCGTCGCGGTGGTATACCTGACGTGGTATACGAAAGAGATATTCTGGGGATTTCTGGCGGGTTCCGTGCTCGCGGGGATCGCGCTTATCGTCGTGGACGATTTCAAGCCCATGCTTCCCGTCGCGCTTTACGCGCCCGCGATGTTCGCGATGAAAGATCCCACGGAATACTTTATCTGTCTTACCGGGGCGATACCGCTTATGGCGGGGCTCGTTTTTCATCTCATCTATTACCGTCCCGAGCGTAAGAAAATGCGCATGCTTATTCCGCAACTTCTCATCGCGGCGGCAATGCTTCTCGGCGGCGCAGGGGTCATCGCCAAAGAAAATTATCTCGGAACTCTCGCGTACACGCTGATGCTCGGTTTCCTTCCTCTTATTTTTTACCTCCTTTTCGCGCTCTACGGCAAGGAGGACAAAGGGTTCGCTTCGATAGGAAAATATACCGCAAAAACGTTTACCTGGTACGGTATATTGATAGGAATGGAGATAATCACGCTGTACGTCGTCAATAAGCCGCCTTTCGAACTGTGGGGGCGCGGATTCGTGATAGACGCGGGCTGGTCGATAGACAATAATCTTGCGACGATATTGCTGCTCGCTTCGCCTATGGGATTTTATCTTGCTATCACGGAGAAACAGAAGCTTTTGTATACGGTGCTCGGTATAATAAATTTCTGTTTCACGGTGCTCACTTTCAGCCGCGGCGGGATCCTTTTCGGCACGATAATGGCGGCTTTGACCGCGATTTACGCAATGATAAAATGTAAGGGCAGAGTCCGCCTCAAGATAGTTATACCGGTAGCCGCGGTGGTCGTAGCGATACTTACCGTGTATTTCCTCAATATGAACGAGTTGAACGCATACATCGCTCGGCTTGCCAACGTCGGGGACAAAACGATATCGGGACGCGACAAGCTCTATGCCGAGGCTATCGAATGTTTCCGCAATAATCCGATATTCGGAGCGGGAATGGGCTTCGACGGAGAATATTACGCTCAGCCCGAAGGAATGTATTTCTACTGGTTCCATTCCACGCTGTTCCAGATAATAGGCTCGACCGGCGCGGTGGGCATAGTCGCTTTCGCCATATTCTACGCCGTGCGTTACGGGATAGTGTTCCGCAGGATCCGCAGCAATTTGTTCGCTCAATTCGCGTTGCTCTCCTTCCTCGGCTTCGAAGCCTACAGCATGATGGATACGGGCACTTTTATACCTTATCCGATAATGGTCATGGCGATGCTCCTCACGCTTGCCGTCGAGAGAACGAACGAAGTCGCTGCGCTTGCGCCGTCCGACAAAAGAGGATTGTATTACGGCGAGAGCTATTGAAGTTGTCGCGTTTCCGATAAAGATAAAAGCGTTCCTCAGGGAACGCTTTTGATTTATAAACGAAACGGTTTATTTAATTTTTCAGCTCCGAAAGGAATTTTTCTATCTTGTCGAGAGCTTTGGCGATATTGCGGATAGCGTATGCGTAGGAGATACGCACGAAATTTTTTCCGCTCGCGCCGAAGGCGGAGCCGGGGACCACGGCGACTTTTTCGCCGTAAAGGAGTTTCTCCGCGAATTGCTCGCCGTCCATTCCCGTAGAAGCCACGCAGGGGAATGCGTAGAACGCCCCGCGTGGTTCGAAGCAGTCCAGTCCCATGGCGTTCAGCCTGTCCACGAGATATATGCGGCGTTCGTTGTATTGGCGGCGCATTTCGTTGACTTCCTTGAAATTGTGCGCGAAACTGTGTTCGAGCGCGGCAAGAGCCGCGTACTGGCTTGCCGTCGGCGCGCACATTATGGCGTATTGATGTATTTTGCGCATCACGGAGAGCATCTCTTTGGGCGCCGCAACGTAGCCCACTCGCCAGCCCGTCATCGCAAAAGCTTTACTGAAGCCGCTCAATATAATAGTGAGATCGCGCATACCCTCTATCTCGGCTATGGAAACGTGCTTTTCGCCGTAAGTGAGTTCGCCGTATATTTCGTCGGAAAGCACTATGATATTGTTTTTACGCAGTACGGGCGCTATCGCTTCGAGATATTCTCTTTCCATTACCGCGCCGGTAGGGTTGTTCGGATAGGGAAGTATAAGCGCCTTGGTTTTGGGAGTGATTACCGCTTCGAGTTCTTCGGGCGTTAACTTGAACATGTTTTCCGCCTTGCAGTCTATGGCTATCGGCGTTCCGCCGCACAGCGACACGCAGGGCGCGTATGACACGTATGACGGCATGGGCACGAGTATCTCGTCGCCGGGATCGATGAGCATCCTGAGAGCGATGTCGATGGCTTCGGAGGCTCCTACCGTGATAAGTATCTCGGAGTCGGGATCGTATTCGGTTTCGATGAAATCGGCAAGATATTTGGATATGGCTACCCGCAACTCTTTCAGACCGCTGTTGGAAGTGTACTGCGTTTTGCCTTCGTCAAGACTTCTTATCGCGCCCTGGCTGAAAGCGGCGGGAGTGATGAAATCGGGTTCGCCTACGCCCAAAGAGATACAATCTTTCATCTCGGCGGCGATGTCGAAAAACTTTCTGATACCCGAAGGGGGTATAGCCATGGCGGCTTTGCCGATAATACCGGAATAGTCCATAATAAACACGCTCCTCTGGTGATAAACTTATTGTAACATATTATCGGAAAATTGCAATACCGATAAAGATTCGATTTGGATGAAGAGAAGTTGAAAAAATGTGAGCATTGTATTACAATCTTAATATGAAAATAACGTTGATAACGACAGGCGGAACTATAGGCACCGCGGAAACGGAAGGCGTGCGCAGGCTTGAAAAAGATCCTGCGGAAATTTTGCTCGGCGCATACGAAGCGAAGTACGGTAAAGAGGAATGGCGGATAGTGCGGGCGAAGCCTATGCTGTCGGAGAATAACGGCGGCGCTCGCATTACGGAAATCGTCGAACTTACAGCGGCGGCGCTTAAAGAAGATTGCGACGGCGTTATAGTGACGCACGGCACGGATACTTTGCAGTATACAGCGGCGGCGTTGAGATACGCCTTCGGCGCGGATTGCGCGCCCGTCGTGCTCGTTTCCGCGTCCGATCCTGTAGACGATCCGCACACCAACGCGCTGTATAATATGCGTGCGGCGGTCAATTTTATCGCGAGCGGACAAAAGGGAGTGAAAGTCGCCTATATAAATTCGAAAGCCTGTTACGGATTACTGAAATCTAATGTAAAGGAGCCCGACTGCGGTATATTCGACGCGGACAGGCTATCTGCGCACGAAACTTTTTCCGATATTTTCGTTGAGCTTGACGGCGCGGCGGGATTCCCCGCCGAAGGCGTTTACCGTAAGGGCGTCCGTCTTGTCGACGGTACGGTAATGCGGATATCGGTTTACCCCGGAATGGCGTATCCAACCGAATTTCCCGACGAAGTCAAAGCGATTGTTTTCGAGTGCTACCATTCTGGCACTTTGCGTACGGAAGGAGAGGACTTCGAAGCATTCCTTACGGCGGTCAAAGCCCGCGGTATCACCGTTTTTCTTACGGGCGTCGCCCGCGACGGTGCGCTTTACGAAAGCGCGGAAAAACTCTCCGACACGAATTTCGTGCCTCTTTGCGGTTACGCACCCATCGCCGCATACGTCAAAATATGGTACGATACTGCGCTCTCGGTAACCTGAAAAAGCGCGAGTCAAAAGCGAAATCGTTTTCGCCCTTGCAAAATTTCGCATAATGTGATTTAATAGTAATAGGAATGCCGCTTGAATTTGTTGCCCGCGTGTGTGTAAGGCATTTTATTTCTTAAAAGGACGGGGTTGTGCGTATGGAAGACGAATGCGGACTCGCGCGATGCGGTATACCGTGTTTCTTATGCCCGGATAAAGAGAAGTGCGGCGGGTGTTATTCGCCGGGGTGCACGGGTCAGGTATGGTGCTCTAACCGTAAATGCTCAGAAAACAAAGAGATAAGCGGGTGCTACGAATGCGACGAAGTTTGCAGGGAAGGCGTTTTCGAGAGAGTTAAACATAAGGCGTTCAGAGAATTCGCGAAGCGTTACGGTAAGGAAAAACTCGTCGAATGTCTTAAACGTAACGACGAATGCGGCATACATTTTGCCTGTCACGGCGGTTACCTCGGAGGATACGACGGCTTCGACGACGTAGAAAAGCTCGTGGAATTTATTTTGACCGGTAAAAGATAAAAAAGAGAATTTAATTACTACGGTAGAAAGGCTACGCTCCGCGGCGAATGCGGAGCGTTTCAGCGTATGCCGAAAATGCGCGCGACTTCGTCGCCTACGTGATTGAATCCTTGTAAGGTGCCGCAGTTTACGGGTGGTCCGAAAGGAGATCCGTACATGAGCGCAAAAACGTCTTCGCGCGAATGGTCCGTCGAGGGTGTGGACGGGTCGCAACCGTGATCCGCCGTAAGTATCAGCGCGTCCGAAGGGCGTAGTATACGTAGAAGTCGTCCGAGAGCCGCGTCGAATTCGCTTACCGCGCGCGCATAGCCGTCTATATCGTTGCGGTGACCGTAGAGCATGTCGAAATCCACGAGGTTCACGAAACAGAGTCCGTCGAAATCTTCTTCGGTTATCGAGAAAAGGGCTTCGATCCCCTCTGCGTTGTTCGCGGCGTGTACGGCGCGCGTTATCCCGCGACCAGCGAAAATATCGTATATCTTGCCTACGGCTATAACTTCTTTGCCCGCAGCGGACATTCGGTCGAGCAGGGTGGGCGCAGGCGGAGGGAGTGAAAAATCCTTCCTGTTTTCGGTGCGGTAGTAAGCGCCGCTCGTACCGGCGAAAGGGCGCGCGATGACTCGCGCGACGGAATGTTTACCGGTAAGAATTTTCCTCGCCGCGAGGCAGTAACGGTAGAGCTCGTCGGGCGGAACTATCGATTCGTGTGCGGCTATCTGGAAAACGGAGTCCTGCGAAGTGTATACGATCAGCGCTCCGCTCTTAAGATGTTCGTCCCCGTATACGTTGATGACTTCGGTTCCTGAATAGGGTTTGTTGCAAAGTACGTCCCTGCCGGTAGCTAAGCGGAATGCGGAGATTATTTCTTCGGGGAAGCCGTCGGGATAGGTGGGGAACCGCTCCGCTATTACGCCCGCTATCTCCCAGTGCCCTGAGGTCGTGTCCTTGTTGGGTGAGCGCGGAGTAAGGCGCGCGTAACTTGCCACGGGAGATTCCTCGCGCGGAAGGCAGGTCACGTTATCTATATTTCCGAGCCCCATTTTTATCATATTGGGAGCCGAAAAATACTTTGAATTGCTTACCGCTCCGAGCGTGTCGCTGCCTGCGTCGCCGAAAGACGCGGCGTCACGGGAAGCGCCGATACCGAAGCTGTCTAATACGATCAGAAACGCTCTCATAATTCTTTTACCGCCTTGAACAGCTCTTTAGCCGTTTCGTAGAGATCCTTTTGGGCGGAATCCGCAATCTCGAAAAGGGGACGGTCGCCCGCGCTCGTCGCCATTGCCGCGACTATGCCGCGCGAGGTAAGTAGCGACGCCGTGACGTCGTCCGCGACGGCTCCCGCGATCACGTACACGGGTACGCCGTGCGCCTGTGCAATACGGCTGATACCGTCTGCGGCTTTGCCCATGAAACTTTGTTTGTCCAGCCTGCCTTCGCCGGTGACTATCATATCGGCGTCGGAGATTATTTTTTCGAAATCTATAACTCTGAGAACGAGGTCTATGCCGCGTTCCGGTTCGGCGTTCAGAATAGCGAATGCGCCCGCGCCGAGTCCTCCCGCCGCGCCGCCTCCCTCGAGCGCGAAAACGTCTATACCGAAAGCGGCGTTAAGTATTTCGCCGTAGTGCCGCATACCTTTATCGAGAGCTTCGAGTTCGTCGTAAGCTGCGCCTTTTTGCGGCGCGAATACGTAAGTCGCGCCGTCTTCGCCGCAGAGGGGTACGTTCACGTCGCACATGGCGGTGAATTTCACGTCGCCTATTCTTTTGTCGAGCTCCGAAAAATCCGCCGCATATATATCTTCGAGAGTGCCGCCGGTTGGAAGTATGGGCATGCCTTCTTCGTCCGTGAAGCGCGCGCCGAGAGCGACAGCCATACCGGCGCCGCCGTCGTTGGTGGAGCTGCCGCCGAGAGCGAGGACTATTTCTTTCACTCCTTTATCCAGAGCGTCGCGTATAATTTCGCCCACTCCGTAAGTGGAAGTAAGCCTGACGTGTTTTCTGCCCTCGACGAGCGGAAGCCCCACGCATTCCGCTATTTCTATGACGGCGAGATCGTCTTTCAGAAGATATTTGGCTTCGATAGGCTCGAGATAGGGGTTGCAAACTTTGACGGGAACGTAATTTCCGCCGATGGCGCTACGGAAGCAGGCAAGACTGCCTTCGCCGCCGTCCGCAAGCGGGACGGAGATCACCTGCGCTTCTGGGAAACATTCCTTTGCGGCTTTAGCGATAAGCGAAGCCGCCTCGTAAGCGCTTAAAGTACCTTTGAAAGAATCCGGAGCGACAACTATTTTCATCTGACCTCGCAAGCGGTTTGACCGCACAATTACGATATATAATTATTTTACCACAAACCGCAACGAAAAAACAAGTTCGTTAAGCGTCGGTAACAAAAGCCCTTGCGCAAGATCAAATAGGGATTAACGATTGATTTATGTAGTGGTCTGTGATAGAATAATAACCGGCGAAAACGCCGTCAGTCCGAATAAACGAAACGGAAGCGTATCGAAGTGGTCATAACGAGGCGGTCTTGAAAACCGTTTGGGTCAACGCCCACGGGGGTTCGAATCCCTCCGCTTCCGCCATTTGAAGAACCTATTGAAATCTGAACCTTTATGGTAAGACATTTCAATAGGTTTTTCTCTTATCCCTTTATTTGAAAGGGCTTCAGTGTTATTGAATTTAATTTTGTGTGGGACACGTATTTCCAAAAAAGTGAAATTTTGAGATCGAAAAAATAAAATTCTTCACTTTTGAACTCTTGTAATAGGACATCAGGTGCTATTTTTGCTGTAATATTCGGC
>JADINF010000114.1 GCA_017694145.1 Candidatus Stercoripulliclostridium pullicola | reverse complement strand
CGCTCTTACGCGCCTCGCTCACGGCGTCCCCGGTCAGGTAGACCATCGCTTCGGTGAGGAGATATTTGGTCTGAATCTTGGTGCCGATGCAGACGTCGAGCGTTTCCTCCACGCTGTAGCCGTAATAGTTGATGTAATAATATCCCATACTGTTGAAATAATCCATCAACTCGTTATAGGAAACGGTAAGCGTGATCCCTTTATTGGTGATCGTGACGTAGTTTTCGTTAGCCGCCCTGTCGTCGTTCTTCTTGACGAAAGTGCACCCGACGGTGCAGGCGGCGAGCATTGCCGCGATCAGAAGGATCGCAAGTAAGCTGAAAATTCTTTTCTTGAACATTAGGGTTTAACTCCTTAATTCGGGAAACTCTCCGTCGGAAAGTTTCCATAAGTAATAAGCATTATACCCTATAGGGGCGGAAAAGACAAGGGAAATACGGTAAATTTTTATACGGGCGCGTGTATATAATGTGAATTTTTACGTCTGAGCGGGTGAACGGGCGCGCTCGCAAAACGCGCGGAGCTTACTCCGCGTAAGAGTCCGCGCCGCCTTTGGGCGCGGCTGCGGTAAGAAAATCGATGACGAAATCGAGTCTTGCGCTCACTCCGTGCACGCGAGGCGAGAATATCACCTGCGGCGGCGAAACGGGCACGAGTACCGCGCTCGCGCGGTATTTGTCCAGAGCGTTCAGAAGCCCCGCGTTCCTCAAAGAAACGTCCTCGTAAAACACTATCCCGTAGCCCCTCTCGGCAACGGTCACCTTCTTCACGCCGAGATTGCGGGCGAGATTTTTGATAAGCCCCACCTTGATAAGGTTCTCCGCCGCCTGCGGGAGCGCGCCGTACACGTCGCGTACCTCTTTCAGATAATCTTCGTATTCGCCCACGCCGCTTAAAGAGGATATGCGCTTATAGAACGCGACCCTTCCGCTTCCGTCCGAGATGTAATCGGCGGGTAACGCGGTATCCCCTTCCACGACTATTTCCACTTCGTTGAGGACGTTCACCTTCTCGCCGCGCATTTCTCCCACGCATTCGCGCAGTATTTTGCAATAAAGATCGTAACCCACTTTCTCCATATTGCCGTGCTGCTCTCTGCCGAGGACGTTGCCCGCTCCGCGTATCTCGAGGTCCTGCATCGCTATCTTGAAACCGCTTCCGAGTTCGGTATATCTCATCAGCGCGTCCAGACGTTTGCCCGCGTTCTCGGTGAGTACCTTCCCCTCTCGCACCGTGAAATAGGCGTACGCGAGGTTATGGCTCCTGCCCACTCTGCCGCGCAACTGGTAAAGCTCCGCAAGTCCCAGCCTGTCCGCGTCTATCACGATGAGCGTGTTGGCGTCGGGAATGTCTATGCCGTTCTCGATTATCGTTGTGGCTATCAATACGTCCGCTTCCTTGTTGTAGAAAGCGCGTATCCTCTCCTCGAGCAATGCGTCGTCCATCTGTCCGTGCGCGTAAATGACGCGGGCGTCGTCGCCGAGAAGATCGCTCACCTCGCGGTGGAATTTCTCTATGCCCTGAACTCTGTTGAAGAGTATGAAAACCTGCCCGCCGCGACTGAGTTCGCGGGTGCAGGCGTCCTTGATAAGCGCGTCGGTACATTCGACGACGTAGGTTTCGACGGGTAATCTCATCGCGGGAGGCGTTTCCAGAGTGGAGATGTCGCGTATACCGCTCAGAGCCATGTGCAACGTGCGCGGTATCGGAGTCGCGGACATGCTCAAAACGTTCACGTTGTTTTTGAGCACCTTGATCTTCTCCTTGTGCTCCACTCCGAAACGTTGTTCTTCGTCCAGAACGAGCAAGCCGAGATCTTTGAAAACGACGTCTTTCCCGAGCAGTCTGTGCGTGGCGACGACAACACTCGTTTCGCCCGATTTAATGCGGTCGAGGGCGCTCTTTATCCCCTCTCGGGACACCAAACGCGACAAAAGGTCTATCTTTATACCGAACGGCGCGAAGCGTTCGGAAAGGGTATTGTAGTGCTGTTGACAGAGTATCGTGGTGGGCGAAAGGAACGCCGCCTGCTTGCCTTCGATGATGGTCTTGAATATGGCGCGCACCGCGACTTCGGTCTTTCCGAAGCCCACGTCGCCGCACAGCAGGCGGTCCATGACCTTGCCCTTTTCCATATCCTCTTTTATCTCCGCTATCGCTACGAGCTGATCGTCCGTTTCGTCGTAAGGGAAATTGTCCTCGAGTTCTTTCTGCCAGACGGTGTCGGCGGAATATTTATATCCTTTGGCGCGGAGCCTCTTTTCGTAAAGGGATACGAGATCGGTGGCCATTTTCTTCACCGAACCGCGCACGCGCTCCTTGACGCGCTCGAATTCCTTACTGCCGAGCTTATTGAGCTGCGGCGTGCCCCCGCCGGTGTACTTGTCCACTTCGTCGAGACGGTCGGTGGGAAGATAGAGCCTGTCGCCCCCTCTGTAAAGGATACAATAGTAATCCTTAGTGCCCATAGAGGTGGTGAGCGTCACGAGCCCTTCGCTCATGCCTATCCCGTGTCTCTCGTGAACGACGTAATCCCCCTTCTCGGGCATTACGAACGCCTGCCTCTTACGCGCCGCGCTCTTTCTCGGCGCGACGGTGCGCCGCACGACGTCGTCGGTGCCTATCACGCACAGCTTCGCCGCGGGCAACACGAATCCGCGCGAAAGCCTCTCGGGTACTATTACGACGGGATAGTCGTCCTCGGTATCAGAGGTGATCCTTACACCTATGTCGCGCTCGCGGAAAAATTCCGCAAGCGTTTCCGCCGTACCCTCGTCGCCCGCATAGATCAATGTCTGCGAACCGCCGATACAAAGATTTCTCACGTCCGCGGCGAGCGCCTCGTAATTGGAGCTGTAGCGCGTGAGCGGAAGCGACTTCAGGCTGAATATCGCCTGCGGCTCGAATACGGGGTTAGCAGAGGTGATCTGCTGAAAGCTTAGAAGCGTGCGCCGCTTCAGCGCGGCGAGCGCTTCCTCTACGGTGAAAAGGCTTGACGAATGTTCCGCCGCGACCGCTCCCGCCTCCGCAAGGCTCTTGACCCTGACCTGATGCGCGTTGCGGTAGAGTCTGAGTTTTTCGTCTACCGCGCGCGGCTCGTCGACTACCACGACGGCGTCTTCGGGAAGATAGCTTATTATGTCGTCGGTGCTCTCTTTAATGAACGGAAGCGCCCACACGAGCGACGGATCGGTGGGATCGGCTTCCAGCCTTTCGGATACGGAATCTATATGTTCGCTGAGCTCCCTAAACGCCTTTTTCCTCAACGCAGATAGGCGTTTCAGGGCACTTTCCGCAACGCTTCGGGACACTAAAATATCGCTTATCGGCGCAAATGTCACTTCGTCCGTTTCGCGCACGGAGAGCATCGTTTCGGGTGCGAAAAGCCTGATGCTCTCTATCTCGTCTCCGAAAAATTCCAATCTTACCGGAAGCTCCGATCCCGCGTTCCACACGTCGAACACGTCGCCTCTTACTGCGAATTCGCCCGCTTTCTGCACCTGTTCCGCGGGGCGGTAGCCGCCTTTTACAAGGCGTTCCGCGAGATCTGCGGGAGCTATCTCGCCGCCTTTGACGAGGGTAGTGAGCGACTCTTCGAACATCTCGCGCGAAGGATATCTCTGTAGTAAGCCTTCCGCGGAAACGACCGCTCCCGCGACTTTACCGCGCAATATATCCGCAAGCGCCGCCGTCCTTTCCGCCACGGATTCGGAAGTGTTGACTTTGATATCGACCAGAACGTCGTCGCGCTCCGCTACGAGCGCCACTTCTCCCGAAGCGTAACCGGCAAGAATATCCCGCGCCGCGCGCGCTCCGAGCCTGTCGGGGACGACGTACAGGAAGAACCTGCCGCTTGTCGCGGCAAGCCAGTATCTCGCATTCTGGGTAGCGTAAAAGACCGCCGTCGATTTACCCGACCCTATGGCGGCCTTCATGGCGGCGTAATTGCCGCCTATCCTTTCCGGTAAAAGTTTATTCGGAAGCATATATCCCGTACATGCGCCTGAAGCGCCGATTAGTTTTTCAGATCTCGGTATATTCCCCTCTCAAGGGAGCGCCGGAAGCCACGTCCCGCATGAACCTGACCGCGCTCGCGGTGACGGCGGAAGCGTATGCGTTGCCATCGGAAAGCTGCCAGTTATGGCGGCAGAAGGCGTGTTCGGCGCGGTATTCTCTGAGTACGACTCCGTTTCTCACGCACGCCTTCACGAAGCGTTCTCCCTGCGCGGGGTAATATTCGTCGCGGACGGAATAAGCCGCGAAAACGGGCGGGAAATCTTCGCTTACGCGCGGCGTGACGTCGTATCCCGCAAGTATATCCCGCTCTTCGCGCGTAAACCCTTTCCTCGCGTCCAGCCCGCAAAAAGCACGTATCGCATCCGGTTTGAAACCCTTGCGAGTATGCCTTTCGGCGAAATAACTCAGGTCGTACAGCCCCGAAAAAGCGACCAATCCCGCGGGGCGCACGCGGAAAGCG
>JADINF010000113.1 GCA_017694145.1 Candidatus Stercoripulliclostridium pullicola | reverse complement strand
GGTTTGAGCGGCTCGCCGAGGTTCGGCGATATCACGAAGCGTACGGAGTCGGCGCCGCGCATGCCGCACCCGGCAAGTATATTTTCGTCGCCTTCCGGGAATTCGGTCACCGTTTCGAACTTTGCGCTTTTCATTCCCAGCTCTTTAAGGTTTCGCTCTATCGCCATAGAAAAGCCTTTTGCCGCCGTAACGCGCGCTTCGTGCAGCTTTTTTGCGTATTTTACGGTAGCGGCGCCTTCTTGTTCGGCAAGCGCATTGAGCGCTACGAGCTTCTCTCCCGCGTTTTTTATTTCCTCGAGTTCTTTGGTCGCGTCCTCGACAAAACGCGCCATATCCGCAAAATCGCCGTATTTTCTTTTTAATTTTTTTAACTCCTCGAGCCGTTCTTCGGTCACGCGGGCTTCGCGGGGATCGTATTCGGCGGAAGCCAGTTCGCTCTGAATTTCGTCCGCTATATCCCTCAACTCTATCTTGACCCCGTCGAGCCGTTCGGCTATCGACGAATATGCGGGATCGTAACGGTCGATGGCATTAAGTTCCCTGCCTGCGTTCTGTATAGAGCTTAACGCCCCCGTTCCGTCATCCGAATCTATAAGCGCGGAAGCGGTATTCAGCGCGGTCAATATCTTTTCGGCATTGCGGAACTTATCTCGCTTTGCGCCGAGCTCCTCTTCTTCTCCCTCTTCGGGAGAGATCCTCTCTATCTCGGCAAGCTGATATTCGAGCGTATCCGCCCGTCTTGCGCGCGCCGACTCGTCTCCGAAAGCCGCTATATCGGTAAGCGTATTACGGTATTTGTCGTAATGCGCGAGATATTCTTTATGTACGGCTTCGAAACCGACGATATATTTGTCGAGGATACCGATGTGATTGGCTTCGTTAAGTAAATTCTGGTGCTCGTGTTGAGAATGTACGTCTACGAGCAAAACCACAAGTCTGCGCAGCTGTTGCAACGTTACGGGCACATTATTCACGCGCGCTTCGCCCCTGCCGTTGTCCTGCATCACGCGACGGACTATAACGTTTTCGTCGCGTTCTATGCCGAATTCTTCCATAAGCGCCGCTATTTCAGGTTTATCGTCGTCGGTAAATACCACCTGAACGCAGGCCGACGAAGTGCCGTGCCTGATAAGGCTACGGTCCGCCCTGTCGCCCAATACAAAATTAAGGCTGTCGATTATTATCGATTTACCTGCGCCGGTTTCACCCGAAAGGATGTTCAGTCCGCTCGCAAGTTCCAGCCGTAATTCTTCGATGAGCGCTATGTTTTTGACGTAAAGCGAAGTTATCATTTGATTTCCGTTCAGTCGAGAAATTCTTTGAGAGTATTCACCGTTTTTTCGGTGGCTTCGGCGTGTTTAACGATAATCAGTATCGTATCGTCCCCCGCGATCGTACCCATTATTTCGGGATCGGAAATGCTGTCGATAAGCATTGCCGCGGTATTTGCGGAGCCGACTATCGTATGTATGACTATCATGTTGCCGGTATAGTCTATGCTCAATACCGATTGATGAAACAACGTTTTGAGTCGCTGAAGTTTGGGATCGAGAGGCTTGACGTAACGCGATTTACCCTTACCGCTCGGAGTCGATTTGATAAGCCCGAGCTCCTGTATATCGCGGGATACGGTCGCCTGCGTGACGGCGTAACCGGATTTGATGAGCATTTCGACGAGGTCGTTCTGCGTTTCTATCTCGTTGTCCCTTATCAACGCCAAAATGGCGTCCTGACGTGTTTGTTTAGACATTTCTACTCCTTTTACTTAACGCGAGCGGGATACTATTCATTATCGAAAGAGCTCCAGTAACGCATTTTTTCAAGCAGTTTTTCGTAATAATTATAGGTCGTGAGCCG
The DNA here is from genome assembly GCA_017694145.1 of Candidatus Stercoripulliclostridium pullicola. GTDB lineage: Bacteria > Bacillota > Clostridia > Christensenellales > DTU072 > Stercoripulliclostridium_A > Stercoripulliclostridium_A pullicola. The sequence goes on along the minus strand of JADINF010000113.1, from coordinate 9,464 downwards.
CATAAAGCGAACGCTCAGATCCGATTTCGTCACGGTTATCGTATCGCCGTCGGCAAGATTCAATACGTCTTCGCCGTCGATATTGAGATGCGCGTGCGGCTCCGCGTGCTGAACTTCCACCCAGATCTCGTTCTTGTTGTTGACTACTATCGGGCGTGAATGCAAAGAATGTGCGCTTATCGGCGTAATTACCAGCGCGTCGACGTCAGGCGCGATTATCGGACCGCCTGCCGAAAGATTGTAAGCCGTGCTTCCCGTGGGCGTGCTTATGATTATGCCGTCCGAAGTGTATCTGTCCACGAGCGCGCCGTTGAGTCTGACTTCGGATTTCATGACTTTTGTGCGCGTACCGCGCGCAAGCACCACTTCGTTCAGCGCGTAAAATTTACTGCATTTGGCGCGCACTTCGAGAAAAGCTCTGGAATCCGCGACATAATTCCCGTGCAGAAGCTCTTCTACGTTGACCGCCATATTGGCGGCGTCGGACTCGGCAAGAAAGCCTCTGTGACCGAGATTTACCGCGAATATCATGGCGTCGTAACGGGCACATTCGCGCGCGATGCGCAGTATCGTACCGTCGCCGCCGAAAACCACGACCACGTCGCTTTCGCGGGCAAGCGCGATACGGCTGTAATAGCGAGCGTCGAGTCCCAGGCATCTCAATTCGTCGGATAAAAGCACTTCGACGCCTTTATCGCCGAGCGCCTTATATAACGCTCTGGTCGCGTTACCGTTGAGGTCCCTGAACAAATTTGCATAAATACCGATTTTCATATTGCTATTATACAGCTATTCGGGATTTTATACAAGGGAAACGAACAAAAACGTAAATAATATTTATTGCTTTTTTCGTAAGGCTAAAAGGTATTCGTAATTCTTGTTTACGAAAGGATGCGGCGCTTCGGCGGTGTCCGAAACGCATAATCCGAGTTGCCCGGCAAAAGTCTTGACGTTATCGACGGCTTTGAGCGCCGCGCGGCGGCTTTTGACTATGCCGCTTTTGGTCAGTTCCGCTCTGCCGACTTCGAATTGAGGCTTGACGAGCGCTATTATAACCGAATCTTTGTCAAGAAATTGTACGAGCGCGGGAAGTATGTAAGTAAGCGAAATGAACGAAACGTCCACGGTGACGATATCGGCTTTTATTCCTATATCCTCGAAGGAAAGATATCGCGCGTTTAGTCTGTCGCGCACCGCTACGCGCTCGTCGGAACGCATTTCTTCGGGCAACGCGCACTCTCCTATATCCACGCAATACACCTTACGCGCGCCGCCCCTTAACATTACGTCCGTAAATCCGCCGTTTGAAGCCCCGATGTCTATACAAACTTTGCCTGCGGGAGAAATCCCGAAACAATCGAAAGCTTTGACGAGTTTGAGCCCGCCGAGCGAAGCGTAATCGTCCGCGCGATCGACGGTAACGGTTTCCGCGCCGCTTACGTTACGGGAAGGCTTCCCCTCGGGCACACCGTTAACGAAAACTTTCCCCAGTTTTATGAGATTGTCCGCGTGGGTGCGCGAACGCGCGAGTCCCGTTTCTGCCAAATATACGTCCAATCTCATCTTCCTACTTCTATTTATCTTTGGAAAACACGCTAAGTATGCGAGCGACGAACATTATGAGTTCTTTGCTGTTGTTGACGGCAATCGCTTTGAAAAAGGATTTACCGCCTACCGTCACCGCGGCTACTATACTCGACAAAAGTATGCTCACCCAGTAATTGGCAGTGGGATTATCGACAGTGATCTTGATGACTATCGCTAAAGTGCACGCACCGCTTACGATGCCGCAGATATCGCCTATCACGTCGCAACATATATTCGAAACGCGCTCGGCGTTCTTGACGAGCATTATCGCCTTTTTGCTCCCCGGTTCTTTCCTGCTTGCCATAGCGAGCAAAGGAGCGAGGTCACAGGAGGTAGCCGCCACTCCTATCGCGTCGGTCACGATACTCAACGCGACGAGTACTATAAGCAATATCGCCATTAAGCTTATATGAGCGTTAGACGAAGTAAGTTCGGATATGAAAGAAAAGAACGCCGACAAAACAAAAGTCACGACGGTTATCTTGATAGTCCATATCGTGCCCTTGCTCAGCGGCTTTTTAGAATTTTTAACGCGGTCGTCTTTATGCTTCTTATCGTTTTTGGTTTCGGATTTAGCCGTTTTGTCGTTTTTAACGGCTTTATCCGACTTATCCTGCTTCTCGCATTCTTGCGGCACTACCGCTCCGGAACTGTCCGCGCTCCTGTCGTCGGACAGGGCTGTAATCTTATTCTCTGTTCCCACTGTCTCCGATAACTCCTTCATTTATTTCAGCGGTAAACTCAAGACCGCACGGTCAAACTTATAATTATACGAATAACGGTGGCAATAATCCGAGTAAACCTTGCGCCATCAGGTTCGGTAGGGTTTCCCTGCGGGATACTCGTCGTCGCCGTCCGAGCAGTTTCCTTTTGAACCCCGCATCGCGCGATTACTCCACGCGCAACCGAATCGCCACTAAGTACACACTATAATCCTCGGATTAAAACAGTCTAGAAAATTTCTTTTACAGATTTGATGCAATCTATCCTCTTTTGCAGAGAAGGTTTCATAAGCAGAGGCAAACTGCGATTCGCGTATCGCAACTTGCCCGATACCTTAATTCACGCGACTCCACTCAAGGCAAGCTACTCTGCACACAGATATTGATTACCGCATTGCAGGTTTAATCCCATTCAGTAGAACGCCCGGGAGCGAACGTCCCGACGTATTCCACCGATATGGGTCTCCACGGAAATTGGGTCGTCTCCGATATGCCGTTACCGGTCGCCCAAAAACCTTAACTCCCAGCATCAACCCGCGTTTGGGCAACGCAAGCAAACACAAGGAACTTCATCGATATGCTCTTTAGCGGTATTTTAACCCCGCCCTCGATTGCACCGCACCTGACTAGAATACTGCACCACCGTTATTCAGATTATAAAATTATACCACATATCTATAAAATATGCAAGCGTTAGCCCGAAAATAATAAAACGCCAGAAAAGGCGTTAAATGCGCAACGCAAAACGGACGAACCTCTTACGCGCCCGTACGGGCGGCGCCGGAAGCGAAAGTTACTCCTGTTCGTCCGTATCGACTTCTCCGTCGAGATCTATACGACTCAGGTCTTTGTTAAGCAACTCGAGCTTGCCGCGGCTTTCTTTAAGCGAAGCTATACAGTTTTTGCCCGCGTTGATCGCTTCGTTATAGAGTTTAAGGCTTTCGTCGACGCTCAAAGTATCCGATTCGAGTTTCGCTACGAGTTTTTCCAATTTTTCGAGATCTTTTTCGAAGCTCATGTCAAATCTCCTGTATCTTTATTATTTATTTCCGTAAGGTCGGGTACGCCCGGATATACTGCGAGTATTTCGGCGTCGGCGGAGCCGTCCGAAGCAATAAGTCTGATTTTCTCTCCCGCGTTCAAACCGCTTACCGCGGTAACCGGCGCACCGTTACGTTCCGCGCGGAAATATCCCGAACGTAAAAGATTGGCGGGATTGAGGGCGGACAATTTATGCAAAGCGAGATCGCACGCCTTTTCGCTTGAAGCGAAGCGCTTTTCCGCTGCGGCGCGGGCGCGCGCCGTAAGAAGCTCCACCTTCGAAGAAGTTTTCGCCAGGTCGTCGCCGATAGTATACATTATAGAGCGAATGAGCCCTATCGCTCGTTCTCTGCGCGCCGTGATACGCAATTCGAGCCTGCGCGAAGCGACTTTCAATTCGTTCACCACGTCGCTTATCAGACTTGCGGTATCGAAAGCTATCGCTTCGGCGGCGGCTGTGGGGGTCAGCGCGCGCGAATCAGCCGCAAAATCGGCAAGCGTATAATCGGTTTCGTGCCCTACAGCGGAGATCACGTAGGTGTACATATCGTAGAGAGTGCGTACGACCTCCTCGGAATTGAAAGGCATCAGATCTTCGAAAGAGCCTCCTCCTCTTGCAAGTATCACGGCGTCGAAGCCCCCTCTGTCCGCAAGTTTAAGCCCTTCGACTATCTCTTTCACGGCGTATTTTCCCTGCACCTGAACGTCGACAACGGCGATATCTATAAGTTTGTTATAACGTCTGACCGTCGTGTAAATGTCTTTGATGACGGCTCCGTTTATGCTCGTGACGACGCATACCTTGAGGGCGAAACGCGGCGCGGCTTTCTTGTGCGTGTCGGAAAAAAGTCCTTCTTCCGCGAGGCGCTTCTTGAGTTCCTCGAGTTCGGCGTGCAGTTTACCTTTGCCGAACGGCTCTATTCTGCGCGCCACGAAAGACATTTTGCCCGTTTTGGTATAAAAATCCGGGGAACCGAACATCAAAACTTTTTCGCCGGCTTCCGGAAGATATGTGCGCTCGTAACCGAAACAGCATACCGCTATCTGCGCGCCTTCGTCTTTCAACGTGCAGTACATATTCCCTTTGCTTAAGGAAACGCCGCTCACCTCTCCCATAAGATACATGTCGTGCAGGAGTTCTTCCGCGTCTATGATGCGGTTAAGGTAAAAGTTAAGCTCGGAAACGGTTATGTAATTGCGGGATTCCATTATTTACCCGAAGTGATATTCTTATAAACGGAACTCAAAATGCCGTTAACGAACGCGTGGCTCTTCTCGGTAGAATAAATTTTGACGAGTTCGACCGCTTCGCTTATGGACACGTTTAGCGGGATATCGTCCATATATTTCATCTCGAATATCGCAAGCACGAGCGCCGCGAGATCGGGTTTGTAGATCCTCGCGATATCGAAACCTACGGCATATTGCGCCACTATCGACTTGAGTTCGTCGATATGTTCGATAACGCCGTAATAGGCGCGTTTCATGTAATCGAGTTCCTCGGCGGGCATATCCGCCGCGGTCATGATGGCAAACGTCCTCTCGTTCGCTTCTCCGGAAAATAAAAATTCGTATATGAGTTTGTAGACGCCGTCGCGCGCCTTTTTGCGGTATTGCATGTCAGATGTTGATGTTGGCAACGTTTACGTTGATCTTTTTAACTTGAAATTTGGTAGCTTCTTCCACTTCCGACTTGATCGTTTCCTGAAGGTTGCAGACCACCTCGGGGATACAGTAACCGTAATCGGCGTTGATGAAAAGGTCGATGACGATTTCGCCGTCGTTATCGATATAAACGTGGCAGTTGGTATTCTTTAGATTGCGTATGCCGAAGCGGTACTTGACAACGCCTTCTTCCCTCGTCACGCCTTCGGTTTTGTCCACCGCGTTGTTGGCTATGGACGCTATTAAATTACAGTAACGGTCTACGACCTGCGGTTTCATCTCTTCCATACACGGTATATTAACATATTCCGAACGCCATTGCAATTAATTATTTATATTTGAAGCGTACCGTATCGAAAAACTCCGCGCAGACGCACGGAGTTTCTCACTATGAACGGTATCCTGATGTTTATGTTCCCAAGCCTCTTACACGTAGGGGATAATCACCACGTCGGGGGCTGTGAATTCCGTTTCGGTTACGACTATGTTAAGAATCTGTGCCGCGTCTTCGAGCGAAAGATCTTCGTCCATCACCACTACGTTCACGTTCTCGGTGCTTATGGTCACGATGCAGTCCTCGAAGCCTTTGGCTTTGATGAGTCCCTCGAGCACGAGCTCGGTTTCCATAGCGCCCGTGATGGCGAGCTTCTGGGATTCGGCGGACGCTATCGCGGTTTCGGTGGAAGTGGCGGAATTAATAATTTCGTCGAGATAAGCTATCTCCTGATTCCTCGTCGCTTCCCTGTCGGTACGATAGGTCGCAAAGAAGGTAGGCGTGCTTACGTCGCCCTGTCCCGGATTGTTGTCGGTGCCCTGTTGCTTCACGTTGAGGAAGTAATTGAGGCAGCCTGTCGCGACAAGTAACGCTATCATCGACACGATCACGATGATCTTTTTCTTGTTCGCTTTGAGTGTGGTACCCAGTTTGGATAATTTGTTGCTTTTCATACAGCTCTCCTTGTAAATATTTGTATCGAATTTGCGTTAATGCCCAGCACCGTCGCCGTAGCCTGCATCAACTTTAGTTTCACCTTCATGTCACTCGCCCCTTCGGCAACCACTATCACCCCTTTTATTTCGGGCATTTTTTCCTGAAGTATCACTACGTCCGAACCCGATAATACCGGCGACGAAGTCGTTGTCGTAGTGGTCGTCGAGCTTGTACTGCCGTTGGTCGTGGTCGTGTGCGTGTTGGTCGTTTCCGCGGTTATCTTGTCTCCGGTCCCCGCATACGTGATCATTACTTTCACTTCCCCCGCCCCTTCTATCTCACCCAGTATATCGGCAAGCCGCGTTTCGAGGTTCTCGGTAAGCGTCGCTTCTCCGTCCGAAGCGGCGTCCGTTTTCTCCTTTGCCGCGCTTACGTTAGAGTATATTATTATCATCACCGCGATTATTACTAATCCGATAATGATCTCGATATTTTTTACGGACTTGATTTTCGCGAATATTTGTTTTAATTTTTCCATATTTAACGATATTCTCCGTCAATACACAACCGTCACACGTACGGGCTCTATACCGAGCGCGCTCGCCGTATATCCCGCGACGTCCTCTTTAATATTTATATTTTCGTTTTCGGCAATTATTACGGCGGCGGTAACATCCACCACCACCGCGACGACTTCGGGCACTTCGCCGCCGTAACCTAAATAGATACGCACGACGGCGCCTTCGTAACCGCGCGCCGCAAGTGCCGATTCGAGCGCCGATTCCGCGTTCCTGTAACGTGCTTCTGTCACTTCCGTAACAAATGCGTCGTCGGCTGAAGAAGTTGAATTGTCGATCGAGAAATCGAATTCTCCGTTCAGAATGGCGGGTATCGGCGCAAGTATCGCCGCGAATACCATCAAAGCGACTATGCCTTTTACGTACTTTTTAGTACTGCCCTCCGCCATAAGCACGTCCGCGAGCGCGCCCAGACATACCACTCCAGTTATACTCATGATCCACGCCGAAAGTCCGCTCATACCACCCCCGCGTTGAAAGCTCCGATAACGAGCAAAAGAATTATGAAAACGATAAAAGCCATTCCGGCGCATGCAGACAGTAAAAGATTGAGATTTGAAGCCGTCGAGTAAAGCAGTTCCGATATTTTTGAGTCGCTTACGGGCTCGATGAGCCCGGCTACGAGCTTCAGCGCAAGACTCAACAGCAGAATTTTGACAAGCGGCGCAATGACGATCGAAAGCAATATCACGAATACGGATAATCCGAAAGCGTTTTTAATAAGAATGCAGCTTGCGAGCACGAGATCGAAGCCTTCCGAAAGATATCCTCCCAGTATAGGTATATAGCTGGAGAGCGCGAATTTGGCTGATTTGAGCACTATGGTATCCATCCCGGCGCCAACTATGCCCTGAATGGCGACCACCGTGGTGATGACGCCGAAGGTAATACCGAGTATCCAACCGCCTACGGACTTCAAAGCTTTCGTGAGCTTACCCAATCGGACGTTATCGCTCATGTTGCCCACCACGGTGAATACCACAGTCGCATAGAAAAGCGGCATGACGACCGATAGAATTATTCCCGACACGGCACCGTTGATCATCAGAGTGACGGGAGCGAGCACCGAAACGCCGCCTGTGCCGCCGAGCGCGGTAAGCAGGGTAACGAAAACGGGGAAAGTATAATTTATAAGCGAAGCAATACCGTTTATAGCTTCCCTGGCGTCCGTGATAACTCCGTTGATCGCAAAGCCCAGGGTAACGACGATGCCGCCGTAAACAGACCAATAGATCAACTGCGACGTACCCGATTTCGCAAAGCCCGAACTCAGGCTTTCGCCGAGTCCGCCGAGCAAAGACAACACGACTATGGTAATCATAGTCAGTAAAATCCCGCTAAGGCTCCCCGTTACTGCTTCGGCAATAGCATGAAGCACGGTATCCGGAGTAAGCGGATTCTCGCCGGACAACACGCTTTCGATAAGTTCTCTGAAAGAATTCCCTACGGACAAAGAGCCCTTGTCGAGCTCCGCAAAATAGTTTTCCAGTTCCGAATTTATAAGCCCTGAAAGGTTTTTATCGACCTCGCTTTCAAGCTCTTCTCTTATATTTTCGACGGCCTCGGCGTCCGTTGAGGAGTCGACGTCCGCAGCGTAAGCGTTGTGCCGCTCCGCACATGCGGCGGTTATGAAAAACGCCGCCGCAAGCGCAAAAAATATCGTCAAAATCGTCAGCGTTTTTTTCATTTCGCAATATTGCCTATGGAAGTTATGATACCTGTAATTATGGGTACGGCAAGTACGGCGATACATATTTTACCGCCGAATTGTATTTTTTTTGCGATCGACGGAGAACCGTAATCTTCCGCAACGTTAGCCGAAAATTCGGTCAAATAGCCTATTCCGATAATTTTCAATACCGTTTTTATAAGCGTATTGTCGATGGCGGCGAGTTCCGCAAGTTCGTTGAATTTGGTGATTACGTAAGTAAATTCGTCTAAAAGCGTGTATACGATAACAAGTCCCGTGACTATACCGCAGGCTACCGCGAGCGAAGGTTTGACTTCACGCAAAACGCCTACGCATATCAGCCCTACGAACGCTATCCCGATGACTTTGACTATTGCCATATCTTTACTTAACCGTATAAATTGAATAACGATTGCACCGTATCAAGCAGTCCGCTCAACATGTTGATGACCATCACCAACACTATGATCAGCGCCGTAAGCGTAACGAAAGTAGTTAACTCCCTTTTATCGCTCTTGTCGAGAATGCTGTTGATGACGGCGGCGAGAATTCCGACGCCGGCGATTTTGAAAATAGTTTCGATACCCGTCATATAGTAAGTACCACCAATCCCACGCCCAACAGTATCATAAGCTTGCGGATCAGCTCCCCCTTCTGGATTTTGTCTTTCCCCGCTTTGGCGGTAAGCTCCGCCGCGACCTCCTCGGCATGCTTGAGCACGGCGTTTTTCCCGTAATAATCGGCTTCGGACATCGCCGCGAGGAAAGCGCGTATCTCCGCAAAAGCCTTATCCGTTAGATATTTACCGGATATTTCTACGGGTTTGCCCTCTTTGACGAGCGCGGCTGCCGCCGTAAACGCTTCTTTAAGTTCCGCGCAACATTCGAATGAGGTCAACAACGCCACGAGATCAGTTTTAAGAAACTCCGTTTCGCGTTTTGCGTACCTGACGAATTCGGAATACTCTTCTAGCATTCTCAAGCGCGTCTTATAGAATCTTTCTACGGCGAATCCGATATATGCGCAAAGCACGAGCAACACCGCGGCGAGTACAATTTTAAGCATTACAACCTTATTACCGATTTTATGCTTCCGGCACGAGGCTTATAACCGAGAACGACGACGTATGAGAAACACTCTCTAAGCCCCGCGGCTCTTCTGAAAAACTCCTCCGGATCGTCGGCGTGGGCGCTTGCGACAAGCTTGATCCCCGAGCGCAGTATCTCGGAAACCACGTCTTCGTCGCGGCT
>JADINF010000112.1 GCA_017694145.1 Candidatus Stercoripulliclostridium pullicola | reverse complement strand
CTCTCGAAGCGGCGGCGGATACCGCCGGCGCCGAAAAAATGATTCTGGAAGCGTTTATAGCGAAGTATGTCGGTCGTTAGAATGAGTAGAATGAGCCTTGTCGCGCACGAAAACGATTGCGGCAAGCTCCTTAAATTATTCGTGAAGAGCGGCGCGGTGGAAGTGACCCGCACCGAGGAGATCGAGCACACCGCTTTCCGTCAGGAGACCGCCCGCAGGGAGGAACACGAGGCGAAGCTTCTTCGTTTGAATTTCGCTATAGGTTTTCTGAAGGAAATGGTCAAGGAGCACAGGCTTTTCGATAAAGAAAATACCCCGAAGCTCAATTTCAAGAAAGAGAACAGGCTTATAGAGCTCGACGAATATTACGACGTCGTCAAGGACGAAGTGGAGATATTCGCCGTCATCTCCGAGATGGAGAACATAAATTCCGAACTGGTCTCCATCAAGTCGGAGCGCGCGCGCCTGGAAGCGAGGAAGGAGCAGATCCTTCCTTATGCGGAGATGCCTTTGAAATTCAGCGAGCTCAGGAATACCGCGCACGCAGTCGTATACGCCGGTCTTGTTCCCGCGGAAAGAGCGGACGCGCTCGTAGCGGAATGTGCGCCTTATGCGGAAACGGCGCTTTATCCGAGCGCGAAGCAGAGCGCGTTCGTGGCTGTAGCTCACGCCGATAACGCGCGCGAGCTCGAAAACGTGCTCGCGGGCTACGATTTCGTTTCCTGCGCATACGATTACGACGCCACCGCCGCCGAAAAGATAGCGGAATTCAACGAGAGAGAGGAAACTCTCGATCTGCGCCGTAAAGAGGCCGTCGAACGCGCGATAGCATTGAAAGACAATCTTACGCGCATCAAGATACTTTACGATTACTACAAAATAGAGATAGCGAAGACCGACGTCATGGAGCTTTGTCCGAGGACGGGCAAGGCGTTCGTTATGGAAGGTTGGGTGCCCGCCGACAGGACGGAAACGCTTAGCAAAGACATCAAAAAGAAGTGCAAACTTACCGAAGTGTTTTTCAGAGAGCCTACGGACGACGAACAGCCCCCGACGCTTCTTAAATCCGATCCCGTCACGGGCGCTTTCCAAGGTATCACCGAGATGTTCGGCGTACCCGCTTACAGAGAGCGCGACCCCGGGATATTCGTCGCTATTTTCTATTTCCTTTTCTTCGGCATAATGATAAGCGACGCGGGCTACGGTCTTATCATGGCGCTTGCCTGCTTCCTCATCGTCAAGATCGTCAAACCCGTCAAAAACAGCGGCAGAATGTTGATAATGTTCGGACTTTGCGGCATTTCCACGGTGATATGGGGCGCACTGTTCGGCGGTTGGTTCAGCATAACGCTCAAAGAAGGCTCCTTCCTCGACAAACTTTCCTGGTTCAATCCGATGAACGAGCCCCTCAAAATGTTCCTGCTTTCGCTCGCGATGGGCGTCCTTCAGATGGCTACGGGCTTCGCCTTGAAAGGTATCGACGAGATCAAGTCGAAACAGATCTGGAGCGGTATATTCAACCAGTTCGGTTGGGTGGTGATATTCGTAGGGCTTGCCCTTCTTTTCCCCACGCTTTCCGTATTCCTCGGAGCGGTCAACCCCGATCCCGTTCCCGAATGGATAGGGGTGACGGGCGATATAGGCATGTACGTTGCGATAGCGGGCTTCGCTATGATAATTTTAGGCGGCGCCGCAGGTAAGAAAAATCCTCTTAAAATGGTCACCGGCGCGCTCGGTAACGTTTACGGCTCCATCAACGTAGTAAGCGATCTCTTGTCTTATTCGAGGCTTTTCGGTCTGGGGCTCACCACCGGCGTCATCGGTTACGTCGTCAATATGCTCGCCGACCTCATCGTCAACACCTTCTTCGGCGGCGGCTGGTACGGCTGGATAGTAGCCGTGCCCGTCCTTATCATAGGACATGCGTTCAACCTCTCCATCAACCTTCTCGGCGCATACGTGCACGATTCGAGGTTGCAGTATATCGAGTTCTTCGGAAGGTTTTACGAGGGCAAAGGTCACGCATTCAATCCGCTCGGCGGGAAAACGCAGTACACTTACCTCAATAACTGATGATCCGATAATATCGCGCGCCCGGCGCGTAATACTATAAACGACAATAAAAAACTAACCCTTTCCAAAGGAGGTCAAAATGGAATATTTAGGAACAGCACTCGCACTTTTCGGTGCGGCGATAGCGGTGGCTTTGAGCGGTATCGGCTCGTCGATAGGCGTAGGCAAAGCGGGTCAGGCGTCGGCAGGCGTCGTTTCCGAGGACCCCGATAAATTCATGAAATGCCTTATATTGCAGCTGCTCCCCGCGACGCAGGGTATTTACGGCTTCATAGTAGCCTTCCTCGTGCTTATCAAGGTAAACGCTTTCGGCGGTTTCGTGCTCGATAGCGGCGCGCTTCTCACTACCGCCGGCGGCGTCGGTATCCTTGCCGCATGCCTTCCTATCGGTATAGTGGGACTTTTCAGCGCGATCCATCAGGGTAAAGTCGCCGTGAGCTCGATAGGGCTCGTCGCCAAACGCCCCGAAGAATCCACCAAAGGTATTCTTATGTGCGCCATGGTCGAAACCTACGCTCTGCTCGGCTTGCTTATATCGATACTTGCGGTATTCATTCCGAATTGGGTGTGATACTACGGGGAATTTAACGTCCTCTTACGCGCTTCGCGCGCGCAAACGATATAATTAAGGATAGTATATGGAAAACAAAATCGCAGCAAAGATCGTGTCCGACGCGGTCAAAATGTCCAATTCCACCCGTGAAGAGGGCAGTGCGAAAGCGCAGGAAACTATAGAACGCGCACGTAACGACGTGAGGATATTCCGCGAGCAGAATTTGCGCGAAACGGAAGCGTTGCGCCGCGAGATACTCGAACGGAAAGAGTCCGTCGCGCGACTCGAAGTGAAAAAACTCGCCCTCAAAGCCAAACAAAGGGTATTGGACTCGGCGTTCGCCGGAGCGCTCGAAGCGGTCAGAGCTTTGCCGAAAGAGAAATATCTCAAGATGATCGAAGGCATGCTCGCGTCGGCGGAGGACGGAGACGTCGTGAAAATAGCGGAATGCGACGCGAAGATAGTCACCGCCGCGTTCGTCAAGAAAACGGCGGAAAAATACGGCGTCAGACTTACTC
>JADINF010000111.1 GCA_017694145.1 Candidatus Stercoripulliclostridium pullicola | reverse complement strand
AAAATCACCTCTCCTTATTCTAAACCTTAAAGGAGAGGCGATTATGTCGATTTATGTACTTATCCGGCGTATAGAAGCTATTTCAAGCTTTCTATGTTGGCGAGTATCTTGTTGCGCTTCTCGCGGTTGGCTTCCAGCTTGCTTTGTTCGGCTTCGACGAGCGCTTTGGGCGCTTTCGCGACGAATCCCGCGTTAGCGAGCATTCCCTCTCCGCGCCTGATCTCCGCTTCCACGTTGCGAAGCTCTTTATCGAGTCGCATGAGCTCCTTCTCGGTGTCGACGAGCTCGCCGAGCGGTATGAATACCTGCGCGTCCGGAACGACCACGGAAGCTATCTTGTCGCCCGCGGCTTCCTTCGACGAAACGAAATGTATCGAAGCCACGTTGGCGAGTTTGAGAATGTAACTCGAATTCTTCTCGATGTACTTCGCTATGTCGGACACCACATAGAGATTGAGCTTCTTAGAAACGGGAACACCCATCTCCGCTCTCAGATTACGCACCGCGCGGATAAGCTCTTTGATCTTCTCGAACTTGCGGTACTCGGCGGTGAATACGAATTTCTTGGTAAACGCGGGATATGTTTCGAGCATTATAGTACTCTTCTCTCCGCACTCGCGCCATATACGCTCGGTGATGAACGGAGTGAAAGGATGCATGAGCTTGAGTATCTGCTTGAGCACGTAGGTGAGTACCGAGAGCGCTTCGAGGGCGGCTTTCTCGGAATTGCCGTAGAGCGCGGGCTTGGTGAGCTCGACGTACCAGTCGCAGAAATCGCTCCAGATGAAGTCGTACAGCTTAGCGTTAGCCATGCCGAGTTCGTACTTCTTGAGATAAACTCCCACTTCGCGTACGGTCTGGTTCAATTTATACAATATCCACTTGTCGGCGGACGTGTAGCTGAAGCTACCGATTGGCGGCAAAGTTTTACCTTCACTATTCATCATCACGTAGCGCGCCGCATTCCACAGTTTATTAAGGAAATTACGGCTCGGCTCCATTTTCTCTTCGCTGAAGCGGATATCGGAGCCGGGAGCGACGCCCGTGGTAAGGCTGAAGCGCAATGCGTCCGCGCCGTACTTGTCGATGAGCATCAGAGGATCGATGCCGTTACCTAAAGACTTCGACATCTTACGTCCCTCGGCGTCGCGCACTATGCCGTGTATGAGCACTTCGGGGAACGGTATCTCGCCCATGTGTTCGAGCCCGCTGAAGATCATACGCGCCACCCAGAAGAAGATGATGTCGTAGGCGGTGACGAGCACGTTGGTGGGATAGAAGTATTTGAGATCCTCCGTGGCTTCGGGGTATCCGAGCGTGGAGAAGGGCCAGAGCGCGGAGCTGAACCAGGTGTCGAGTACGTCCTCGTCCTGCTTGAGCTTCGTGCTTCCGCAATGCGGGCAACGGGTGGGATCTTCTTTTTCCACTATTATCTCGCCGCAATCTTCGCAGTACCACGCGGGGATACGGTGTCCCCACCAGAGCTGACGGGAAATGCACCAGTCTTTGATGTTCTCCATCCAGTTGAAATAGGTCTTGGAGAATCTCTCGGGTATGAATCTTATCTTACGTTCGCGCACCACTTTTATCGCGGGAGCGGCGAGCTTCTCCATACGGACGAACCACTGTTTGCTCACGATAGGTTCGACGGTGCTCTTGCAACGGTAACAACAACCCACGTTGTGCGAATAAGGCTCGATCTTCTCCATGAGCCCTTGCGCTTCGAGATCCTCGACGATTTTCTTGCGGGCAGCGTCTCTGTCCATTCCCGCATAGGCGTATCCGTTCTCGTTGATGACGCCGCCGTCGTCCATTATGCGTATAACTTCGAGATTATGTCTCAAACCCACTTCGAAGTCGTTGGGGTCGTGCGCGGGAGTTATTTTCACGCAGCCCGTTCCGAAATCGAGCTCGACGTAGTCGTCCGCGATAACCGGGATAAGTCTGTCGGTAAGCGGCAGTTTAAGCATTTTGCCTACTTTATCCTTATAGCGCTCGTCCTTAGGGTTGACCGCCACGGCGGTGTCGCCGAGCAGAGTTTCGGGACGGGTGGTCGCGATGATCATATAGCCCGAACCGTCCGCGTAAGGATAGCGGATATGCCAGAGATGGCTGTCCTGCGGCTCGTATTCCACTTCCGCGTCGGAAAGCGCGGTATGGCAATGCGGACACCAGTTGATTATTCTGCTTCCCTGATATATAAGTCCTTTACGGTAAAGGTTGACGAATACCTCTCTCACCGCGCGCGAGCAACGCTCGTCCATCGTGAACGCTTCGCGCGACCAGTCGCAGGAACATCCGAGCCTGCGTAATTGCCTTACGATCTTACCGCCGTAGGTTTCCTTCCATTGATATGCGCGTTTAAGGAATTCTTCCCTGCCGATATCCTCTTTTTCCAGTCCTTCCGTGCGGAGCTGATCGACGATCTTGACTTCGGTAGCGATGCTCGCGTGGTCGGTCCCGGGAAGCCACAGCGTGGAATATCCCTGCATACGTTTATGGCGTATGATTATGTCCTGAATGGTATTGTTCAGAGCGTGTCCCATGTGAAGCTGTCCCGTGATGTTCGGAGGCGGTATCACTATGGAGAAAGGCGTTTTGTTGCGGTCCACTTCGGGACGGAAATAGCCGGAGCTCTCCCAGTCGGAGTATATTTCCGTTTCGAAGCTTTGCGGCTCGTAATTTTTAGGTAGTTCCATTTTTTAACCTCTTGGTCTGTAAATGCTTATTTGAATTCTGTTTTCTGTAACCGGAAATTTAGTTTTCTTTGTCCGAAGCGGCGTTTATATTCTTTTCGCCAACGGCGGTATCCTCCGCTTCGTCTTTATCTGCTACGACGGCTACGGCGTCGTCCGTTTCCGCGCTTTCCGTTTGCGCACCCTCTTTGGCGGCTTTCTTGCGGGCAAGGATGCCTTTGATGATGTCTATAGCCTGTTTAAGATAATTGAAGAACGCGATATAAGTGAGCACCAGTCCTATTCCGAGCACTATCCAGTCGAGATAGAAAACCTTGTCCGCCCAGAATGCGTGGAAATAGCTCATAACTATCGCAAGCGACAAGGTAGCCGACGCCACTTTGCCCATATAGTTGGCTTTGATGTTCTTGCTGTCGCCCGCCATGAATATGCCGCCCACGACCATGGTGGCTTCTTTTGCGAGCAGGATCACGATGAACGCCCAATGTACGTAACCGATTATAACGAGCGAAAGCACGGCGGCGCAGTGCATGAGCTTATCGGCGAGCGGATCTATCATTTCTCCGAGCTGGGAGCCCTGATTGAAATGCCTCGCGATATAGCCGTCCACGAGATCGGTGGAAGCCGCCGCTATCATTATCACGAGACCTATTATCGGGAAAGTGTATTCGCCGCACTCGATATAAGTCGAAGGATCGAGCGTGCACCACATAATGAACGGCACCGCTATGATACGCAATAAGGTAAGCATATTCGGTATCGTCCAGAGTTGTTTAAGTAATTCTTTCATCATAACCTCCGCTGTAAACCGCCGATATACTTATAGAGTATATCATATTATCGTTAAGACCGCAACATTTTGAATATAAATAGCGCGACGCGGGAGCGTTCGCCGATAAAAAAGCCGCTCCCGTAGGGAAGCGGCAAGAGATATCGCGATAACCGCGTTAACGTCTGAAAAGTCTGCCTTCGTCCACGAGTTTAGCCGCGGAGCGTATGACTACGGTCTCGGGATCGTCGTCGCGGTAAACTTTAAGCTTGAGATAGCGCGTCAGGAAATCTTCGAGTCCTCTGAGTTCGGCGCCGCCGCCCGCGATGTATAATCCGTTGGCGGTGACCTCCGCAAGCCTCGAATAAGGAATGGTCGTGAGTACGGACTCGATTATTTCAGCAATCTTGCGGTAACAATAGAGTATCGGCGCGCGTATGGAAGACGCGGAAATTTCCACCGATTTCATTCTGCCGTCCAGAAGATCCTGTCCCACGACTTCCGTCACCGACGTGTCGTTGTCGTAAAGACTGCCGATAGTCGTCTTGAGTTTCTCCGCCGCAGACCAGCTTATCGTGAGATTGTAGGTTTCGTAAACCTGTTCTATTATCTTGTCGGTAACGGTGTTGCCCGCGATATTCACCGAGCACGCCGAAACGATGCCGTCTTTGTCGATAACTCCTATTTCGGTCGTACCGCTCCCCATAATGGCGACGGCGCGGTTGCCGCCGGGGAAAAGAGAGGACAGCGCGAGCACCGATTCAATAAGGGTAACGTCCTTGTATCCCGCCTTGCTTACGGCGGCTTCCACGTTCTCGCGCTCCGCTATAGACAGACCCGAAGGTATGAGTACGTACATTTCGACGGCGCGGAAAAGACTGAACGGTATGACTGCCGCAAAAAATTCCTTCAGGATAAGACTCATTACTTCCACGTGCGCGACCGCGCCTTCCGCGACGGGACGGACCACAGAACAATGTTCGGGGATCTCGCGCATCGCGAGCGCGTCGTTACCGCAACTGATGAGTTCGATACCGTTGCCGCGACGGACTACCGCGACGTTAGGCTGACGAAGAAGCAGGCTCGAACCGTATATCGAAACGTATGAAGAACCGAGATCGAGAATGTATTTGGTCTTTTGCATTTTAATTCTCCGTGATCAATCCGTTTATCAACGAACGGAGTTTTTCGGTGGGAAGTCCGACGACGTTGTCGTAACTTCCGTCGTAAGAGGCTACCGTCACGCCGTCCTGTACGGCGTATGCGCCCGCTTTGTCGAGGCAATCGTGCGAGGATACGTAACTACGGATCTCGTCGAGCGTGAGATCGCGGAAAAGTACGCGCGTGGCGTCGATCGCCGTATAAGTCTTTCCTTTATATTTTACCGCAACCGCCGAATACACCGTGTGCGTGCGTCCGCTGAGTTCAAGGAGCATACTCACGGCTTCCGCTTCGTCCGAAGGCTTCCCGTAATATTTGCCGTCCATATAAACCAAAGTATCCGAAGCGACGACAAGGTCGTATGCTTCGGACGCGGTAACGGCGGCGAGTTTGCGCGAAGCTATCGTGCGTACCGTATCTTCGGGAGTCTCGCCTTTATAATTTTCGTCGGCGGGATAAGCCGCCACGTCGAATTCGTCGAAAAGTTTTTTAATAAGTTCGCGTCTTCTCGGAGATGCGGACGCAAGCAATACCTTCATCGTAATACGTCAGAGTATCTCGAGATTCTTCTTGAAAGCGCGTTTGAATTCGTTGAGAGCGCCGAGCGCGTCCTTGATCTCGAGGGTGCAGTCGCCCTGCGTCTTGGTCTTGAGTATCACGGAATCGCCGAGCACGTCGCACGAAAGCCCCACTATCGCGCCGCCGCAGCTCCTGTCGAAACATTCCGCTATACGCACTATGACGCCCAGCTTACGCACCGCGGAGATCTCCTCCTCGTTCAAAAGGTCGAGATACTTCTGACAATCGAGCTGTTCGAGTCCGTCGCGGTAATGGAGAGCCGCCACTATTGACGCCATTATGAGATCCTTCTGCGGTATGCCGTAGAGATTGGAATTGAGAATGACGTACATCGAATGTTTGTGGTGGTCGTAGAATTTGAGACTGGAGCCGATGTCGTGCATCATGCTCGCCACGCGCAATACCTTGACGTAAGGTCTGGGAAGCTTATGTATCACTTTAAGCTGACGGAAAAGCTGCATCGACAAATCGAATACGTGCTCCGCATGCCGGATATTCATATCGAAATGGTGCAGTAACGTATAAATACTGTGCCCGAGAATATCGCTTATCGGTTTCTCCGCCACGGTTGGGCAGGCGTAACGGAACATCGCGCCTTCCCTGAGTCCCGCGCCGCCGATGATTATTTCGTTGAAATCGGTATAATTTTTGATGGCTTCCACTACGGAAAGCGCCGCGGGGAATATGTCCGCTCTCGCGCTCGAAAGTCCTTTGATACGCATAAGTTTCTCCGGAGCGAGCGGCTTGATGGTATCGTATATCGTTTCGAATTCGGTGAACGGAATATGATAATTGTGCGCCATATCGAGAGGATATTTCTTAAGTTTGCGGCTTATCTTGCCGAGATTGCGAAGGGAGCCGCCCACGCCGATGAGCTGAGTTTCGGGATCGAGATTCTTGAGCCACTCCAGCCTTTCGAGGTGCTCCGTGACGTAAGCGGTTATCGCGTTCTGACATTCTTCGGGAGTACCGTGACGGGCGAATTTCTCGCTCAACGTCACCGCGCCGAAAGGAAGCGTGTCCTGCGCTATCATCACCCTGCGGTTGTAATAGATCATTTTGACGGAGCCGCCGCCGATATCCACGATAAGTCCTTTGGGCACTTCCATCGAATTGATGACGCCCTGATAAACGAATGTGGCTTCCTCTTCCTGACTCAGTACCTGTAATTTGATACCGCAGGAACTCTGCACCTCGTCGATAAAGGATTTCTGATTCTTGGCGTGGCGCACAGCCGCCGTGGCGTACGCGAAAACTTTGCTTACGCCGTGGGATTCATAGAGCGTGCGGAAAGTCTTGAGCGTTTTAATGGTCTGCTGAATGCGCAAAGGTCTTAAAAAACCGTCTATCTCCATATCCTGCGCAAGTCTTACGGGCTCCTTGAGCTCGTCTATGACCATAAAATATCCGCCCGGCATTATATTGGCTATCACGAGCCTTGCCGAGTTGCTTCCGAGATCGATTATTGCGATTTTGACCATAAGTATTACCTGTCCTCTTATTCGTTCAGTAAGCGGGGATCATATCCTGTTGAGCTCTCGCCCTTCGAGATACGCCGCCAGATTGTCCGCGGCTATCCGCATGAGCCGCGACCGAGCTTCCACCGTCGCCCACGCTATATGCGGCGTTATGACGACGTTTCTTGCCGTGAGCAAAGGATTGTCCTCCCGCGCCGGCTCCTTCGCAAGCACGTCGAGCGCGGCTCCCCGAATTCTCCCCGAATTCAATGCGTCCGCGAGCGCGGCTTCGTTGATAAGTCCGCCGCGGGCTGTATTGACTATCACCGCGGACGGTTTCATTTTCGCTATGCTGTCCGCGTTTATCATACCCGCGTTTTCCTTAGTCAGCGGGCAATTGAGCGAAATTATATCGGATTCCGCATACAGTTCGTCGAGAGTAGCGTAACGGAAATCCTTTTCCTCGAAACGGCGGTGCCTCGCGTAAGCCAAAACTTCCATACCGAAAGCCGCCGCCACTTCGCCTATTCTCCTTCCTATCCTGCCGAAACCGATTATCCCGAGAGTCTTCCCGAAAAGCTCGTGCGTCTGCTTCTTATAATAGCAGTAGTCGCTCGCTCTCGACCATTCTCCTTCTCTGACGGTGTCGGCGTGCATGCCTATGCCGGTATACAGCTCTATGAGCAACCCGAAGAACGCCTGCACGACGGACTCGGTGCTGTACGCGGGAATATTGCTCACCGCTATCCCGCGCTCCTTACAATACGCAACGTCGATATTGTCGTAACCCGTTGCGAGCACTCCGATATATCTTAGCGCGGGCAAAGCGTCGATGACGCTCCTGTCGATACGACACTTATTGGTTATCATGATACTCGCGTCGCCCATACGCGGAACGATAAGTTCGTAAGGGGTACGGTCGTAAACGGTCGCTTCGCCTTGAGAAGTAAGCGGCTCCCAACTGAGATCGCCGTGATTAAGACAATATCCGTCGAGTATTACGAGTTTCAATCCTTACCTCCGAGGGCGTACGACTAAACTGCGGCGTAACTTTACCCGTATATAATGATAAAGCAAAACCGCGCTAAAGTCAATACCGAAAATTCGCCGAAAACGCACTATGTACCCGCTCTTTTCGAGAGGGCACGGCTTTTGCGGCGAACCGTCGGCGTTCGGGACGGAAGCCCGAACTCAACGTATGCTGCTTGGAAATGATTACCGAAGGTTATTTACGCAGATCTCTCTTTTTGCTTTTCTTTGCGTTTGTGTCCTGTTCTTCCGCGTTGTCGTCGGCTTCCGCGGCGGTACGTTTCACCGCTTTGGTGTCGTCCACGAGATTATGGAAAGCCGCTATGTTCCTCACGGATTCCGTACCGTTGATACAGTTCACTTTGCTGGTGTATCCCTGCGAAGCGAGTATGTTGCTCGCATTCGCCGCCGTCAGCCTGAAACGGAATTTGCGCTCGTTGTCGCGGTATATCTCGAATACCGTCCTGCCTATCGACGCCACGTATTCGTCGCTCTTGGTGGTGTCCACTACTTCCGCCGTCTTGCACGCGTTGATGACGGCGTTGATGCCGTTCTTGCAGGCGGCTTTCGTCGTGTAGCCCTGCGAATGTCCGACCGTTTCGAGATTGCTCGACTTCAGTCTGAAACGGAATTTACCGCCGTTATCGAGGTATATCTGAATGGTACCGGGGCGCTTCGCCGCCTCCTTGGAATAGATATGATCCTTGAACGAGCTCTCCTTCTCTTGCGGTTCGGGAGGAGGCAATACCTCTTTTTTCGGAGGACGGGGCTCCTCTTTGACGGGAGTCATCACTATAGAGTCCACGTCGTCGGAAACGTATTTTTCCGGCGGCTTCAGTATGAAAGTCTCGCTCGCAGCCGCGTTTAAGGTTTCGTTATCCACGACGAGCTTGTCCACGTCGATGCCTTCGGATTCGAAATTCACGCTCTCGGGCTCGACAGTATCGGACTTACCGTTCTCCGCATCCTCGGTCACCGCCCTTTTACGCTTCGCTCTTACCGCGAGCACTACCGCCAAAACTATAATCGCGACGAGCACTACGGCTGCTGCTATCACGTAGTACAGATTGTTTCCCGTAGAGAAAAACGCCTTCAGCTGTTCGGTAAAATTGTTCATATCTGCCTCCTTCGACGATTTCTGCGAAAATCGAGTAATTGACTATTATCCTCTGCGCTCCTTCATTACGGCGCGCATACGCAATTCGTGATCGAGTATCGTTTTACGTATCCTCAACGACTTCGGGGTGACCTCGAGCATTTCGTCGGGTTCGAGGAATTCTATACATTCCTCGAGAGAGAATATCCTCGGAGTTTCCAGTCGGAGCGCTTCGTCGGAGCCCGCCGCGCGCATATTGGTGACGTGCTTTTTCTTACATACGTTGACCGCGATGTCCTCCTGCTTGGGCGAATAGCCCACGACCATTCCCGAATAAACTTCGGTGCCGGGAGTCACGAAAAGCACCCCTCTGCCCTGGGCGTTATACAATCCGTAAGTGCAGGCTTCGCCCGTTTCGAACGCCACGAGCGCGCCGTACTGCCGTCTCGGCATAACGCCTTTCATAGGCTGGTATCCCTCGAATATACTATTCATTATACCTTCTCCGCGGGTTTCCGTCAAAAAGTCGCTTCTGTATCCCAAAAGTCCGCGTTCGGGTATAAGGAATTCCATTTTTATGCGCGAATTGAAGGGGGTCATCGTGACGAGTTCGCCCTGACGCTTACCCATATTCTCCATTACCGTGCCTACCGCCGTGTCCGGAACGTCCACGAAAAGCCTTTCGACGGGCTCCTGTAGAACGCCGTCTATCACCTTATTGATGACCTTCGGCGTGGACACCTGGAATTCGTATCCTTCGCGGCGCATGTTCTCTATGAGTATCGAAAGGTGTATCTCGCCCCTTCCCGAAACCACGAAGGTGTCGGCGCGGGCGCCGTCCTCAACGCGGAGCGATACGTCGCGCAGAAGCTCTTTGTATAACCTCGCGCGCAAATGCCTCGACGTGACGAACTTGCCTTCCCTACCCGCGAACGGGCTGTCGTTGACGGAGAAAAGCATCTGGAGCGTCGGCTCCGAGATCTTGACGAAAGGTATCGGCTCGACCTTCTCCGGCGAGCATATCGTTTCGCCTATCGTGACGTTTTCGATACCGCTGAAACTCACTATGTCGCCTACCATCGCCGTTTCCACGGACCTCTTGCTGAGTCCCGCGAACTGATAAATATTGGTTATTTTGGATTTGTAAATTTCGGGAGTGTGATAGTTGCAGACGGTCACTTCGCTATTTGCTTTCATTACGCCGCGCTCGATCCTCCCTATCGCTATCCTGCCCACGTAATCGTTATAATCTATGCAGGAAACGAGTACCTGAAGGGGCTCCGTTTCGTCGCCTTCTGGCGGGTCGATGTGACTTAGGATCGTGTCAAACAAAGGAGCGAGATCTTTGCCGGGATCGGTTTCCGTAAGGCTCGCCGTTCCCGCTCTGCCCGAACAGTATACGATCGGGCTGTCGAGTTGCTCGTCGCTCGCGTTAAGATCGATGAGCAATTCGTATATCTCGTCCACCACTTCCGCGGCGCGCGCGTCGGGCTTGTCTATCTTGTTTATGCAGATGACTATCTTGTGGTTCATCTCGAGAGCTTTCTGGAGAACGAACCTCGTCTGCGGCATCGGTCCTTCGTAAGCGTCCACCAGAAGCACCACGCCGTTGATCATCTTGAGTACCCTTTCCACTTCTCCGGAGAAATCGGCGTGCCCCGGAGTATCCACTATGTTTATCTTTACTCCTTTATAAGTACAGGAAGTATTTTTCGCAAGTATCGTTATCCCGCGTTCTCTTTCGAGCGGGTTGGAGTCCATGACGCAGTCTTCCACGACCTGATTGTCGCGGAATACCCCGCCCTGCTTCAGCATCGCGTCCACGAGCGTTGTCTTGCCGTGGTCGACGTGCGCTATTATCGCTATGTTTCTTAAATCGTTTCGTATCATACGGTTACTGTTATCCGCGTATAAGCGGTATTCGGTTCGTATATTTCGTAAAGTCCGAGCGTCGCGTAATCCTTTACGCCGTTGATATATACGTAAAGTACGGGACGTATCTCGAGTACGTATTCGCCCCTCTCGGCTACGTTGAAAGCAAATCCCGAACGTATATCCGTAAGAGATATGGGATCGCTCGGAGCATCTGTCTCGCCGGGAGCGAGTATCCTTACTTCGTACCAGTTGATCGTATAGGTTTCGCCTTTATAATTGTACGTCACCGGTACGAACGTGTCGGCGTCTATCTTGAAAGATCTTTCGCTGACGTAAGTCGTATTGAAAGTTTGCAGGCTGTTGAGCGCGAGCGGCTCGACGTAATAGGTCTGCCATTCGCCGTAATCGCTCATGTTCTCGGCGTATTTGCCGAAAGCACGCACCCTGAATTGCAATACTCCCCTCTTGCGAGCCACCATCACGTAGGTGTCGGACACTTTGTCTATCCTGTGTACGGCGTCCTGCTCGAAAAGCGAATATCTGTATTCAACGGCGTAGGACTCCGCCCCTTCGACGGCGTCCCACGCGATCATTACGGTATACTGCGGTTCCGCAAAAGTCGCCTCCACCCGCGGTACGGGCGAAGGCAGTTTGCGGTGAGAAATGAAATACCACGCGCCCGTGCCGCCGCCCGCGAGAAGCAACGCGACGATTATCAATATCAAAGCTATCGATTTACGGGTGAGTTTTTTCGCCATTTCCTTATTGCTCGGTTATTTTTTCTCTACCTTTACCTTTTTGAGGCTCGCGAACTTCGGCAGTCCGTCCTCGAGAGGAGACTTGCTGGAGCCCTGAATGAGCGGGAGAGCGTAGTCGATATAGTCCTGCGTGAGTCCCGTTCCGTCGGGAGTGATCCACTCGAGAGGGACCTTTTTCTCGGTATTGGCGGCAAGCTCTACCGAAATGAGTTTGTACTTGCATTTATACTTACCGCTCGACATGTCGCGCTCGAATACCACCATTTTGTCGGTCTTGCCCGCGCAAGCCGCCTGAACGGCTTTTCTGCCCGCGTTGAAAGCTTCCTCGATGTCGGTGCCGGACGCAAGGTGCGCGCCGCAACGTTGCATAAGGCTGAATTCGATACCTCTCACCTTCACGCCGTAAGTGCGGTTGATGAGATCGGCAAGCTGTATGGCAAGTCCGCCGAGCTGGGTATGACCGAAATTGTCCTTCGCTTTCGCGCTCGAAAGGGATTCGACGATGAATACGCCGTCCTTGTCGCGGATACCTTCGGACACGCAGGCGATGCATTTGCCGCCGTTATTGTCCATTACTCTCTTGACGTCCGAGAGGAATTTCTCCACGGAGAAAGGAACTTCCGGAAGGTAAATAAGGTCGGCGCCCAGTCCTTTATAATTGGCGAGAGCCGCCGCGGCGGTAAGCCAGCCCGCGTTTCTTCCCATTATCTCTACGACAGCCACCTGACCTTTGTCGTAGACTTTGGCGTCGAGGTTAAGCTCCATGAGCGTGGTCGCCACGTACTTCGCGGCGCTGCCGTATCCGGGGCAGTGGTCGGTGCCGTAGAGGTCGTTGTCGATGGTTTTCGGAACGCCGATGACGTTACAGGCGTAACCCGCTTTCATAAGATATTTGCTTACCTTGTTGCAGGTATCCATACTGTCGTTGCCGCCGTTATAGAAGAAATAGCGGATATATTGTACTTCTTGAAAACCTCGAGTATCCTCTTGTAATCGGTATCGTCCACGGAAGCGTCTTTAAGTTTGTATCTCACCGAACCGAGGCTCGACGAAGGAGTGTTCTTGAGGAGCAGAAGCTCGTCCATATCTTCCTGCCCGATATCGTAAAAGTCCTCTTCCAGGATACCTTTGATGCCGTGAGCGGCACCGTAAACGGCGGTTATGTTCTTCTGCTTGAGGGCTTCGATAAATACGCCCGCGGCAGAAGCGTTGATGACCGAAGTAGGTCCGCCGGACTGTCCGAAAATACATGCGCCGACTAAATCTTTCATAAATAATTTCTCCTTTAATGTGTTTTCTTTTACTTTGCGAGTCGCACGCTCAGAAGGAAAGCCGCATGGCTATCTCCATCATCTGCGTGTTGAATTCTTTTTTGATGGCGAGGGCTTCGTCGATGTTCATATCGATTATCTTGTTATCCTTGGTGCCTATGACCCTCGATTCCTTGCAATCGTTGTACAGTAACTCCACCGCCCTGTCGGCGCAACGCGCCGCAAACACTCTGTCCGCCATCGAAGGCGTGCCGCCGCGCTGTATGTAGCCGAGCTTGACCGTACGGATAGTAACGCCCGTGCGGTCGTGAATCTGCGCTTTGAGCGCGTCGCAGCTGCATACGCCTTCGGCAAGCACGATGATGTCTGAAACCTTACCTTTGATGACGTTGCGTCTCATTTTGTCGCATACTTCGTCTATATTGAAGGGAAGTTCGGGGACGATGATACTCTCCGCGCCGCCCGCGATCCCCGCGTAAAGCGCGATATCGCCGCAATGCCTGCCCATAACTTCGATTATGCAGGCGCGGTCGTGCGAAGTCATCGTGTCGCGGATCTTGTTGAGCGCGTCGAGCACGGTGTTGACCGCGGTGTCGAAGCCTAACGTGAAATCGGTATATCCGAGGTCGTTGTCTATAGTTCCGGGGATACCCATGCAACGTATGCCGCAAAGGTCGGTGAGATCTTTCATTCCTCTGAAAGAGCCGTCGCCGCCTATGACGATGAGCCCTTCTATGCCGTAAGCGTTGAGCACGTCCCCGCCCTTACGGATGCCTTCTTCGGTAGCGAATTCGGGACAGCGCGCCGTCTTGAGGATAGTGCCGCCTTTCTGTATCGTGTCGGACACCGAACGGGAATCCATACGGAAAATATTGCCTTTGATAAGTCCGTCGTATCCTCTCTCTATACCGTAAACGTCCATTCCGCGGCTGTTGGCGCAACGTACCACGCCCCTTATCGCCGCATTCATTCCGGGCGCGTCGCCGCCGCTCGTTAAAACTGCTATTTTTCTCATATTGTCTGACTCCTATTTGCGTACCTGTCCGTTGCCGGTCACCACGTACTTGACGCTCGTGAGCTCTTTGAGCCCTACCGGTCCGCGGACGTGCAGTTTCTGTGTGCTGATACCCATCTCTGCGCCGAGTCCGAGTTCGAAGCCGTCGGTGAAACGGGTGGAAGCGTTGACGTAGACCGCGCTCGAATCCACTTCACGCGCGAATCTCGCGGCTTCCTCTTTGTCCTCGGTGATTATGGCGTCGCTGTGATTGGTACCGTATTTGTTGATGTGGTCGATAGCTTCGGTAAGTCCGTCCACTATCGCGACTTTGATGATCATGTTGTCGTATTCGCGGGTGAATTCCTCCTCGCCCACTTCTATGCAGTCGGGATAGATATCTTTCACTTCGCGCGTACCGCGTATCTCCACTCCGTTCTTTTTGAGAAGCGCGAGCATACCCGGTAAAAAGTCGCGCGCTATCTTCCTGTCCGCGAGTATCGTTTCGAGCGCGTTGCAGGTGGAAGGACGGTTGGTCTTGGCATTCAGGATCACCGTCATCGCCATATCGAAATCCGCGCTCGGCGCAACGTAAGTGTGGCAGTTGCCGCCCGCGGAAGCTATCACGGGCATGGCGGCGTTCTCGAGAACCACCTTCTTGAGCGCTTCGCCGCCGCGAGGAATCACCACGTCGATGTATTTGTCCTGACGGAGCATTTCGGCGGTGGCTTCTCTGTCCATGCTCTCGATGAGCCCCACCACGCAGGGATCTATGCCCTTTTCTTCGAGGGCGCGTTTCATACAGGCGGTTATCGCCGCCACGCTTTTCACGCTGTCGCGGCTTCCGCGAAGTATGACGCCGTTACCGCTTTTCACGCACAAAGCGCCCGCGTCGAGCGCCACGTTCGGGCGCGCTTCGAAAATAATACCTATAACGCCCAAAGGCGCGCGCACTTTCTTGACGTCGAGCCCGTTGGGAAGGGTGTAATGCTCGGTCACTTCGCCCACGGGATCGGGCAACGCGACTATCGCGTCTATGCCGTCGCACATCTGGCGTATACGGGCGGGCGTAAGCCTTAACCTGTCGATGAAAGCCGCGTTCCTGCCCCCTTCTTCCGCCTTTTTTATGTCCTCCGCGTTAGCCGCGAGTATGTCGTCCTCTTTTTCGAGCAAAAGTTCTTTCGCCCTGAGCAACGCGGCGTTTTTCGTAGCGGTATCCGCTCCCGCGAATTTATTGGCGGCAAGTTTGGTCTTTTCGCAAATATCCGTTACGAAACTCATCGCTCAGTCCTCCTCTTCTTCTACGGGAAGAATGGCGTTGTGATATACGTTCTGAACGTCGTCGAGCTCGTCGAGCATGTCGATAAGCTTGGTCACGCTCTGAAGGTGCTCTTTGGGATCGACTTCGTTGTCGGGGAGCATATCCGTTTCGGCGCTTATGACGTTCACGCCCGCTTCGCGCAATTTATCCGCCACCGCGTAAAGGTCGGACGGCTGGGTGTATATCTCGAATACGTCGTCGTCGGAAACGATGTCCTCGGCGCCCGCGTCGAGAGCGATCATCATGAGCTCGTCCTCGTCCATTGCTTTGTCCGCTATGATGACGCCTTTTTTGTTGAACATAAACGAAACGCAGCCGTTCTGTCCGAGCGCGCCGCCGTACTTGTCGAATAAATGCCTCACGTCGCCCGCGGTGCGGTTACGGTTGTCGGTAAGAGTTTCCACTATGACTGCAACGCCGCCCGCGCCGTAGCCTTCGTAAGTGATGGCTTCGTAGTTGACGGAGTTGAGTTCGCCGCTCGCCTTCTTGATGGAACGGGTTATCGTATCGTTGGGCATATTGTTCTGCTTCGCTTTCGCTATGACGTCGCGGAGCTTGGAGTTGCTGTTGGGATCGGCGCCGCCGGCTTTGACGGCTACAGCTATTTCCCTTCCTATCTTCGTGAAGATCGAGCCTCTCGCGGCGTCGGTCTTACCCTTTTTGATTTTGATGTTTGCCCATTTGGAATGACCTGACATTTGTTTACCTCCTGAATAGGTTGTCGGATTGGTTGAGTTTTTCCGTCAGTACGGAGAACGCTATCGACGCGCTTACCGCGGCGTTAAGGCTTTCGATATGCCCGCCGCGCATGGGGATCGCCAGCGTAACGGACGCAAGAGAGCGCATTTCCTCCGAAACGCCGTGCGCTTCGCTGCCGATGACGAGAGCGAGCCTGCCCGCGGCGGGAACGTAGTCGTGAATGTTTTTGCCGCCCATGTCGAGCGCCGCGACGGTATAGCCTTCTTTATTAAGAAAATCGCGTGCGCCCGCGTAAGAAAAATCGACTACGTTGGCGTAATACACGCCGCCCATAGTCGCCCTTACGACTTTAGGCGCGTAAGCGAAAGCGGAATCGATCGAGATATAATCGTATATCCCCATCGCAGTCCCGGTACGGATTATCGTGCCGAGATTGCCGGGATCGCTTATGCCGTCCAGTACAGCCACGAGCCTGCCCGTAACGGGACGCGGTTCGGGAATGCGCGCGGTAGCTATTATGCCCGCGCTCGTAACGGTGTTGCTTCCCCTGTCGAACGCTTCGTCCGCTACCGAATACGCCCTGTCGGTAAGCCGCTCGCATAGCGCCGCGTACTTACCGATATCGGACTCTCTGACGAAAACTTCCTCTATAAACCCCTCTGGCGCGTCTTTAAGGATATTGGCGCCCTCAATGACGAACAGCGAATTCTCGAGTAACGTTTTTTTGTTGCTCAAGCTACGCAATAATTTGATCTTGCCGTTCGCGGGGGAAGTTATGGGATACATATTCATAAAAGCCTTCAACGTGGTTGAAGGCTCAAGCGTTAAGCGCGGACGGCGGCTTTGGCTTTCTCGCAAAGCGCGGCGAAAGCGGCGCTGTCGTTCACGGCGATATCGGCAAGCACCTTACGGTTCAGATCGATACCGGCGACTTTCAAGCCGTGCATGAGTCTGGAGTAAGAGAGGTCGTTCATTCTCGCCGCGGCGTTGATACGCGCTATCCACAGTCTGCGGAAGTCTCTTTTCTTGAGACGTCTGCCGACGTAAGCGTACTGACCGGACTTCATGACCGCCTGACGGGCCACTCTGTAAAGTTTGCTCTTGGCGCCGAAGTATCCCTTCGCCTGCCTCATTATCTTTCTTTTCTTTTTCTGTGCGTTTACTGCTCTCTTGATCCTCATGACCTCTACCTCCTACTTTTGACCGTAAATCATATTGCCGATGGTTTTTGCCTGCGTTTCGTGGATGTAGGCGCCTTGGCGGAGATTTCTTTTTCTCTTGCGGGTCTTCTTGTTGAGAATGTGGTTCTTGTTCTGTTTGTTCCTCTTCAGAAGTCCGCTCGCGGTGAATCTGAAGCGTTTCTTACTTGCACTATGAGTTTTCTGTTTAGGCATAGTTCCTCTCCTTGTGAGTAATTATTTTTTGCTTATGGGGGCGAGCACCATCGTGATGCTTTTGCCCTCGAGAACGGGCTCTTTCTCCTTGACAGCCACTTCCGACACCATCTCGAAGAAGCGTGCCATAACGCCCATCGAAATGTCGGGGTGCGCGTTCTGGCGCCCTTTCATTCTTATCACGACTTTTACTTTGCAGCCTTCGCCGATGAATTCGACGGTGCGCTTCGCTTTGATCTTGATGTCGCCCACGTCGATAGTCTGGGAAAGCTGTACCTCTTTGATCTTGAGAACGTTGCTCTTTTTCTTGTCCTCTTTGTCCTTCTTGATCTGATCGAAACGGTACTTGCTGTAATTGAGTATCTTGCACACCGGCGGCACCGCGTTAGGCGAGAAAAGCACGAGATCGAGATTTCTCTCGTCAGCCATACGCTGGGCTTGCTGGGTGGGTACGATGCCTACCATCGAACCGTCTGCGTCGATCAATCTTACTTCCGGAACCCGGATGCTCGAATTGGTGAGTAATTCTCTGAAAATAAAAGTATCCTCCTTATTTAACGCCTCAATGGGCGACGGTTATCGGGATTCGGGGCAAAAAAGAATGTGTTTCATAAGAAACACATCTCACCTTAAGCCGCACACCGTACATAAGCAGGCATACGGATCATGAACTCGGTTTAACCGTTTTGCCTGAGGCTTACGGTGAGAATCGCTTCTTCTTTACTCGGATATTCTAATATAATCGCGCCGCGTTGTCAAATATTTTTACCCTGTTTTATAAGGAATATTCGGTAGCGCGGCGCAATATTCGTCTTTTTTTTAATCTATCACCTTGTCTTTGTCCTCTTTGATGACCTTGGCGGTGAAGTCTTCGTAACTCATGGTGCCGAGATCTCCGGACTTCCTCGAACGCACGGCGAGCACTCCCGATTCTTTCTCCTTGTCGCCGAGGATTATCATATACGGGATCTTGTCCATCTGCGCTTCGCGTATCTTATATCCTATCTTCTCGTTGCGCACGTCCGCATAAGCTCTAAGTCCGTCGTAACGCATCTTTTCGGCAAGCGCCTTGGCATCCTCCGCAGTCCTGTCGGTAAGGCTCAATACGCGCACCTGCTCGGGAGCCATCCAGACGGGGAACGCGCCTTTGAACTTCTCTATAGCGAGCGCCATCGTGCGCTCGTAACAGCCTATCGAAGTGCGGTGAATTATATACGGTCTTACCTTGTCGCCGTTCTCGTCGACGTAGGTCATATCGAAGTTTTCCGCAAGGAACATATCGACCTGTAACGTGATGAGCGTGTCTTCCTTGCCGTATACGTTCTTGATCTGAATGTCGAGCTTGGGTCCGTAGAACGCCGCTTCGCCGATACCGACGGAATACTTTATCCCGAGGTGATCGAGTATCCTCTGCATTTCGGCTTCCGCTTTTTCCCACTTCTCGGGATCGTTGATGTACTTGTCGACGTCCTTGGGATCCCACTTCGAGAAGCGATAGGAAACGTCCTCCTCTATGCCCACGCATTTAAGCATGTAGCGCGCAAGGTCGAGAGCCGCCTTGAATTCTCCCTCGAGCTGCGAAGGGGTGCAGATAATGTGTCCTTCGCTTATCGTGAACTGCCTTACTCTGATGAGTCCGTGCATTTCGCCCGAGTCCTCGTTACGGAAAAGAGTAGAGGTTTCGCCGTAGCGTATCGGAAGATCCCTGTACGACTTGAGCCCGTTATTATATATGGTATATTGGAAGGGACAGGTCATCGGCCTCAACGCCATGACTTCGTTCTCGTTTTCGTTATCTATGACGAACATTCCGTCGCGGTAATGATCCCAGTGTCCGCTTATCTTGTAGAGCGCGCTTTTCGCCATATAAGGGGTCTTGGTGCGCACGTATCCGCGGCGTTCCTCCTCGTCCTCGACGAAACGCGAAAGGATCTGGAAAAGCTTCGCGCCCTTCGGCATGAGAAGCGGCAGTCCCTGACCGATGTTTTCGTCGGTCATGAATATCCCCATTTCCCTGCCTATCTTGTTATGGTCGCGGGACTTGGCTTCCTCCACCGCGGCGAGGTATTCCTCCAAAGCGGCTTTGGAATTGAAAGCGGTGCCGTAAATACGGGTAAGCACTTTGTTGTGTTCGTCGCCGCGCCAGTACGCGCCCGCTATCGAAGTGAGCTTGAACGCCTTGATATAGCCGGTATTCGGGATATGCGGTCCCGCGCAGAGATCGACGAAATCGCCCTGACGGTACATCGTTATCTTCGCGTCCGCGGGAAGATCGGTGATAAGCTCCGCTTTGTAGGGCTCGCCCTGCTCGGTGAAGTACGCGAGAGCTTTGTCGCGGCTTACTTCTTCGCGCACGATGGGCAGGTTCTCTTTGATTATCTTTTTCATTTCCGCTTCGATCTCTTTAAGGGACTCCATATTGATGGGCGTCTTGAAATCGAAATCGTAATAATATCCGTTGGCTATCGCGGGTCCTATCGCCACGCGAGCGGTGGGGTATATCCTCTTGACAGCCTGCGCGAGCACGTGGGAACAACTGTGTCTGTACGCCTTCCTGCCTTCCTCGGTGTCGAATCCGAGGAATTCGACGGTGGCGTCGTCGTTTATCGGCGTGTACATACCCACGACTTCGCCGTTTACTTTCGCTACGTACGAGGAGCGGAAAAGCCCGTCGGAGACCGATCGGGCAATATCTGCGGGCGTGGAGCCCGCGGGAAATTCTTTTTTACCTTCTGCTAATGTGATGACCATAATTTATGTTTTCCTCTTTATAAGGTTGTTTGCTTTGTATCCCGGACGTTCGTGAAACCGATCCCGAAACAGCGGTTCAGCCGATAGCCTGCTCTATAGCGGCGCGCAGATCCGCGTAATGCGTAGTATCTCTTACGCCTATTCCGTTGACGTAATTCACTCCCGCTACGTTCACCTTTTCGGTATCCGACTGAGCGCGGTCGTAAGCGAACCATACGTTCGCGCCCACGTTGTATTTATGCGTGATTTTATATTTCTGTTCGCCGCTCTCCGGATCTTTCGAGCCCGATTTTTCGTAGACGTACATTCCGCTTTCGTATCCGGAATCCGCAAGCCACGCTTCGATGGTTTCTCCGTCGTTTTCTTTGACAACGATAATTTCGACGCCGTTCATCGCTTCGCCGGCTACGCCCTGATAGGCTTTGAACTCGGTAGCGACGTTGTCGAGCCTGCTGCCGCCGTAAAGCTTGCCGAGTACTCCGCCGGAGTAAATATAGTAATAATTCTCTCTGTTCTGCCGTCCGTCGGAGGAGAACGAAATGGGTATCCTCGCGGAATCCAACGCTACGCCTTCGTATTTGATCTCTCCCGAAGCCACCACGTTGACGATATCGGAGAAATGCAACATTCCTACGACGCCGCCGGTGTAGTTATTGATCGATCTGCCCATGTCGATGACCGCTACGTCACTGACGACGTTATCTATTTCGCTGTAATTGGAAAGATAACCTATCGCGCCGCCAACGTTGTAAGAGCTCTGATCTCCTCTGCCGTTCGCTATGCGTATCTCGAGTACGGGCG
>JADINF010000110.1 GCA_017694145.1 Candidatus Stercoripulliclostridium pullicola | reverse complement strand
ATCGCGTTGTCCGTAAAGTCCGAAGCGTTGTAATCGGTCTTAAGATACCCGGAGAGAGCGCCCTCCGCTCTCACGGTATAACCCGCATATGCGAAAGTGCCTTCGGAAATAAGGTAATCGAGGTTTCCGTTCACCACGAGAGAAGCGGAAAGCCGCGAGGACTTCACCGCCTCGAGCATATCGCCGGTAAGAG
Organism: Candidatus Stercoripulliclostridium pullicola; assembly: GCA_017694145.1. Lineage (GTDB taxonomy): Bacteria > Bacillota > Clostridia > Christensenellales > DTU072 > Stercoripulliclostridium_A > Stercoripulliclostridium_A pullicola. The sequence continues at coordinate 4,534 of JADINF010000110.1, read as the reverse complement.
ATATCGTAGCGGTCTGCTCGTAAATGATCGCGGCGTTACTTTCGGTACCGCCGCTCTGCGTGTCCGTGACTTCCTCGTCGACAACGTAACGCGCGCCGGTCATCGGCGCGTCCTCCGTATAGACGAGAGTCCCATCTCCGTCGTACCCGCTCAGTTCGCCGCTCGTCGCCGCTGATTTGCTTGTAGTAGGCGCGGCATAAGCAACGGAAAACGACGCTCCCGCGACAAATACCATCGCAAGAACGAAAATTAAAGAAACAACGGCGGCTGCTGTAAAGGTTAAACGACGTCCGGACATAATTTCTCCGATATGCGTGCGACGCTCGAAACGAATTACGCGAATATAATTTAATTTCGGCGCGCTCGCGCGTAATAATATAGAGCGATTCAACGCTCCTTCCGCCCACATTGTATCATAAGGTAAATGCGGACGAGATACGAAAAAGGATTTATTTACTAAAAAAATACCGCGCGTATATATTACGCGCGCTATATATTGTGCGTATGTATTCCGCGAAGCACTAAATCGCCGCCGCGGGAAGAGCGCAGGTCTATCCCTTCACGACGGTATAAAAATGAGACAGATTCATATCCTTCGGTATATTTTTGCCGTGGTTGCCGAGCAGATACCATTCCCTGTGCACGCCGTGATCGGGCGAGAACGTAAGAAGCGTGTTCTGCCCCGCGTAAGACCTCTTCACGGCATCGTATATCGCGGTGAAACTCTCGACGTGATGCCTTGCCGCTCTCTTCGCGAAGAAGGATTGCGGGTGAGTCATGTGCATCACCGTATCGTACTCCATGGTGTAAACTTCTACGACGTCGTACTTTCCGGACTCGATGAGTTCGACGGCTTTAGCGGTCACCGCGCCGTCCGTCGCGTACAGATAATAATCTATGTCGCGCTCCGCAAAAAGTATCGGTATGCTCTGTCCCGCCACGGATACCATTGCCACTTTCTTGCCCGCTTCCGCCCATACGTCGAAAAGGCTCTCTATCTTGAGAAGGTGCTTGTCGTAGTGATGTATGCCGTGCTGATCGGGAGTGGCTCCCGTGAACATCGTCCCGAAACACACCGGAGTTTTGGGCGGATAAGAGGTGAGATAATTCACCCTCAGAGGGCATACGGAAGTCACCGGCTTGAAGGTTTCGGCATACTTGTCCACGTACCAGGCGCCCAATGCGTCGGGATTATAAATGACAACTTTGTCTACCGTATCTTTACCTGTGGTATCCCGAACGAGGGTTTTTATTTCTTCCACTCTTTCCTTGGGACAATACTCCGGAGCGCGTACTCCGCTCACGTCGGCGATGGTTCCCGCAAATCTCGTCAAAGGTATATCGAAAAATTCCATAGCGTTTCTCCTCCTACCGATAATAACACATTTATGTAACGCGCGCAACGGAATTACGGATTTTACCTTCAATTTGTATCGCGCTTTATCCGATCGCACACGCATATCGCGCACGCATAAAATATAAAATATCGATATTGACACCCGGCGCGCGCGAATGTTATCATATTGATATCGATTCAGAATTCGGAAATTTATTTTATAAAATCCTTTCAAGCGCTTGACACCTCGGACGAGGGTATATATAATCTGATTAGATAGCAAAACAAGCACAATAACTAAACTAACCGAAGGAGGCTACGATTTATGAACATGACCGAACGATTCAAGAAGTATCTCGAAGCGGAATTCCGTAAGATCTCGCCCACCAAAGCGGCGATGGAATACCGCAAGGACACCCTCGTCAAACTCGAGGAACTGGCGCAGGACTACCGTATCAAAGGTATGACCGACGACGAAGCGATATATAATGCCTGCATATCTTCGCTCGGCGATTTCGAAGCCAAGCTCAAGGAATTCGAAAAGAGTCTCGTCGAGATACCGAAGGAGAGGAACACCCGCAAAACGGCGAGCCTTCTCGCGGTATCGGCGGTCGCGGTACTCGTTATCGTATATCTCGCGCTCAGTATCACCGGAGCGGTGCCCTGGTCGAGAAGCTGGCTCATCATCCTCGGTGCGGTCATAGCGGCTTACACCGCGGTCACCGTACTCGTCATACTCAAAGGCGCGCAGAACGAAAAATATCTCCTCCCGCGTATGTTCCTTGCGGGCGCGATAGTATTATGGTTCGTATTCGCCTATCTTATCGTACACCTTTGCGTTCCCAAAGATTTCCCCTACGACTGGATGACCTTCCTTATCATGGTTATAGTAACGGTTCTTGCCGACGTGATATTCGGTTTCGTGACGAAGAACAAGCTCACCGTGCCCGAAGCGCTCCTTTGGCTCGTATTCTCCGCAGCTCTCATATACGTAATGTGCGGAGTCGCGGGACTCATGGCGTGGGGTATCGGCTGGCTCCTCCCCGCTTGCGCAGGAATAGTCGCCGTTGCCGCCGCGGTTGTCATCGTTCTCTCTATAATAAAACGTAAAGAGAAGAACGAGCTCGCCAAGTACGCCGAAGTCAAGTCCAAAGTGGACGAAGAATATTACACCCGGTGGTAACCGGTTCGGATAACTTGTAGGTGAAAATATGAAAAAGAAACAGAGAATAACCGCAGAATTATGGGATAAGATGCAATACTTATTCCGCAACTATTACGACAGAATGGTGCACGCCTGCCTTTACTACGACGGTAAAATAGACGTGGACGCGCTGAAATCGGTGTTGATCGCGACGACGGAGAAAGTACCCGTGCTCCATTCGAGCTTCCACGATTCGGTCATCAACCCCTACTGGGAAGTGGAAGACTATTCCGTGGCGGATATTTTGAGCGTCAAAGACACCACGGCGGAAGCGCTCGAAGCGGACATCGAGGAATTCCTTACTCAGTGCATACCGGTAACGAGCAACGTGCAGTTCAAGATAAGAGTATTCCACGAAGGCGAACGCTCGGTGCTGTGCATGATAGTGAACCACATGTGCTTCGACGGCGGCGACTTCAAATACTTCCTGAAACGCCTCTCCGCCAACTATAACGCAATGCTTTCGGGCGGCGCGAGCGTGGAGATCAAGACGGGAACGCGCTCCTACGACCAGGTGTATACCAAGCTCGAAGGCGACGACAAGGAAGCGGCGCAGAAGCTCTACAAGAATATATCCACGGTCAAAGACACGCATTATTTCCCGATGACGGAGCCGCGTAAGGAAGACAAGTCGATGATCAACCGCCGTAAGGTGGATAAGGAAACCTTCGACAAGTTCCGCAAGATAGGCAAGCACTACGGCGTGACCGTCAACGACCTTATGCTCGCGGTATATATGCACAGCCTGTACGAGTTCGGCAATTACCCCGCCACCGACACTCTCACGATCCCCTGCATGGTGGACCTCAGAAGACATATCGAAGGCGGCGAGGAAGCGGGCGGACTTACCAACCACACCGGCTTTATGCAGTGCTCCGTGGAAGGCGTCGGCACCACGATAAACGACACACTCGTCAAAGTGCTCCACTCCGTGAGAAAGAGCAAGCACGACAAGTTCATGGGTCTCTACAGCCTTCCCCTTCTCAAGCTCGCCTACACGATCTTCCCCTACGCTATCAGCGAAACGGCTATCAAGATAGGCTATCTCAATCCTCTCATCGGTATGAGTAATATCGGCGTTCTGAATCCCGATTTGCTTACTATGGGACCCTATAAACCGGTAGACGGATTTATGACGGGCGCGGTGAAATACAAGCCCTACATGCAGCTCGCGCTCACCACTCTGAACGGAGAGCTCACGATGACCATAGCCATTCGCGGCAACGACGACGACAAAGTCCTCGTCCAGAAGTTCTTCGACATAATCGTTCGGAACATAAATACCTTCATAGAGGAGAACGCGCGTTATCTCGATTAACGCCCCTATCCTCAAAAAAACGGTCGGCTCATACCGACCGTTTTTTTGTTCTCCGAAGCTCTATTTCCTTATAAATCGGGCGTCTTTTTCAGCGTCCGTATCGGGTGCTTCGACAAACTTTTCGACGGTCATCCTAAGGTCGTATTTTTCGCGCAAACGCGCGATTACCGACATCATCGGGGAAGCGTGATGGGCGTCGATCGCCGCTTCGTCGTGCCAACGGTCGATAAGCAAAACCGTTTCCGGATCGGACATCGGGAAAAAATATTCGTACCTTTCGTTCCCCTCCTCCGCCCGTATCCTGTCGACAGTCCCGCTCGCCGTCATTTCCTCCGCGAACGCGCGCGCGGCTCCGTTCTTTCCTCTGTAGTAAATATTGACTATTACGCTCATCTTGCTCCTCCGCGAATATACTTTAATATAATGTTACCACGTTGAAACCGAATTTGCAATTACGAGGTTGCGCCCGCCATTAAGTTGCGCTCACCTACCGGATGAGCGCGCCCTTTACCACCCTGCGAAAGCGTCTTTTTGCCGATACCCTGCGGGAGCCTCGTTCGACACGGAACCGTAGTTCTTCACTCGTACCCTTGAGCCTCGACAAAAATCCGTCTTTCTCGGGTGCCAACTACGTTTAGAAGGCATTACGTTAACTATGGCATATAAATATTAAATA
>JADINF010000019.1 GCA_017694145.1 Candidatus Stercoripulliclostridium pullicola | reverse complement strand
GAATAAACGCGCGCGCCGCGCTCGACGCGATCGCCGCGACGCGCGGGATATAAAATACCGCGATACGGATTTTCTTACGGACGGCTTCACGCCGTCCGTTTTTTTTGCGGTAACGCGCCGCGCGATTTCTGAATAAAATGTCCCGTTCGGAGGAGTTGTGAAATATTTCGGAACAGACGGCATAAGAGGCAACGAAAACATTTTCACTGTCGATTTTCTTGAGAAAATTGCCTGGGCAGTCGTGGCAAGATACGGCAGGATCTCCGTTGTGATAGGCAGAGATACGAGAAGAAGCGGGGAGAGGATAGCGAATACGCTCGCCGCCGCGTGGAGTTCGTGCGGCTTGAGAGTGATAGACGCGGGAATGATCCCCACGCCGGTGCTCGCATATCTCACGCGCTCTTACGGCGCGGGAATAGGAGTGATGATATCCGCTTCTCACAATCCGCCCGAATACAACGGCGTGAAATTTTTCTCGCGCGACGGCGCGAAGATAACGACGGACGAGGAAAGCGATCTGGAAGCGGCTATAGACGCCGCTACGCCGCCCGAAAGGGAGCGCGGCGAGGTCCTGAAAGTGGACGGAAGCGACGAATACTGCGCCCATTTCGCCGCGCGGGTAGCGCCGTCCGTAAAAGGTATGAGAGTGCTCTTGGACGTCGCCAACGGCGCGGTGTCCGCAATAGCCGAAAAGCTGTATTCGTATCTCGGCGCGGTACCTACCGTCATAAACTCGGAAACCGACGGAGAACGTATCAACGTAGGTTGCGGCGCGACTCACCCCGAGGTGCTCGTCGAGGCGATGAAGAAGGGCGATCACGACATAGGCTTCACCTTCGACGGCGACGGCGACAGGGTTATGTGCGTGAAAAACGGCAAGCTTTACGACGGCGACGCCATGATGTACGTTGCGGCAAGGTATTTTGCGGAAAAAGGGGTGCTCTCACCGCCTGCGGCGGTAGGGACCGTGATGACAAATATGGGTACGGAGCTTTCGCTCAAGCGCAACGGGATAACTTTCAGGCGTACTCCCGTAGGCGACAAATATGTGAGCGAAGCGATGATCGAGGAAGGCGCGTTGATAGGCGGAGAGGCGAGCGGACATATTATTTTCAGAGCCTATCAGAATACCGGCGACGGATTGCTCACCTCGCTCATAATGTGCGTGGTGGAGCGCGAAAGGGGGCTCGAAAATCTCGACGACCGCGTGGAATATCCGTCGGCTTCCTGCAATATCGACACCGACGCGGAGGGGATAAAGCGTTTCGACGACGCGGAAGTAAAGGAGTTTATCGAAAAAGCGCGCGCGGAATTCCAAGGAAGGATTATCGCCAGAGCAAGCGGCACGGAGCCCAAGATAAGGCTCATGGCGGAAGCGGAGCGATACGAAAAAGCCCGCGAAGTAATGGAAAAGGTACGTGATTTCGTCGACGCTTACGTTAATCAAAAAAATCAAAATAAAGCAACCGAAAATAATATTTCGGGCTACCTTAATGACGAAAAACGGAAAAGAATTCTTGCCGCGCTCACGGCTGGCGGCGTGCGCGTGGCGGATCCCGCGACTACCTACATAGACGAAGAATGCGTTATAGGCGCGGGCACTGTTGTTTATCCGATGTGCGTTCTTCAAGGGAAGTGCGTGATAGGCGAGAACGTCAAGATATATTCTTTTACCGATATAACAGACACCGTCGTGGGGGACAATTCCGATCTGCGCTCCGTATACGCTATCGGCGCGACCATAGGCGCGCGCACTACGGTGGGACCTTTCGCCTGTCTGCGCAAAGGCGCTGTCATAGGCGACGGTTGCAGGGTGGGCGACTTCGTGGAAGTGAAAAATTCCGTGCTTGCCGACGGAGTCAAAGCGGCGCATCTCGCTTATATAGGCGACGCCGAAGTGGGCGAAAGGACAAACGTAGGTTGCGGCACGGTCTTTGCCAATTATAACGGTTCCGTGAAGCAGACCACGCGGGTGGGGAAAGAGGTGTTCATAGGCTGTAACGCGAATCTCATAGCTCCCGTGGAAGTGGGGGACGGCGCTTATATTGCGGGAGGGAGCACGGTCACGGAGAACGTGCCGCCGGAAGCGCTTTGCATAGCCCGTTCGCGCCAGACCGTCAAAACGGGCTGGAAGAGCAAAAAATAAATATTGCTTCGCGCGGCGACCGGGTAGCGAGCCGTTCGTCGTGATGAAACGGGGCTTTGCGGAAGCGGGCGCGTACGGCGCGCCCGCTTTTTTGACGCGCGCCGGTCGAACGTATGCGCCCGCACGGTAAAAGTAAAGCAAAATTAACGGGAATCTCTTGCGCCGATTATTATTTATTATATATAATTTAAGCACCGACGCGCACGCTCGGTAAACTCTCGCGCGACAAGGAGTTTCATTTTTATGGCAAAATACAGAATTTCGGGTAAGCGTTATACGCGAAAAAGCATATTCGGCATCGGTCTGATAGTCGTTTTCGCTATAGCCGTCGTTTCCATCGCCGTTGCGGCGGCGATCCTGCCGGGCATGGTAGAGGGACACGAGGGCGCGGAAAGAGCGACCGGCGGTTACCGCCGTCCCGACGTCGAAGCCATAGTCCTCGACAACGAAGGACAGATAAGCGTCAACGCCGATCTTACCCAGGTATTCGTGACCGTTAAGTACAGCGACGGTTCTTCGGAGAAAGTCGCGCTCTCCGAACTCGTCGTCGAAGGTCTGGACACTTCCGCGGAAGGCACCGTCAATAACGTCGTGCTCGATTTCGGCGGATTCAAGCAGACCGTCACCTACAACGTCGTGCCCACCACGCTCACGGTCGAGTACGTGCCCAGCACGGGCGGACGTATAGACGGAGAAACTTTACAGCACGTTACCGCGGGCGCGGACGCCACGAGAGTGGAAGCCATACCCAACGAAGGATATTATTTCGACGGCTGGAGCGACGGTTACAGCGGCGCGAGCCGTATGGATACCAAGATAAGCAAATCCACCAAGCTAATAGCCGTCTTCCGCAAAATGAATTATACCGTCGTGTTCTACTATCCCGACGGTACCACCGCGAGAGAGGAGATAGTGCCTTACGGTCAATCTCCCACGCGCGTCCCGCGCCCCGACGAACATAACATGCAACTTTACGGTTACACTTTCGTGGGCTGGGACACCGATTACACGAGCATCACTAAGGATACCAACATTTATCCCATTTTCGAGAAGAACGCGGCGGATCTTTTCGTCGAATTCACTACCGACAGAGAGGGCGTCGCTCTCGGTAAGATAGAAGATCTGATGGCGTATTATCCCAAGGGCGCCGAAGCCGTGCTCCGTATCACCGCCAACGCCGGTATGGATTTCGTCGGCTGGTCGGTGCGCGACGTTTCGGGGAACTGGATCGCCGTCGAGATTAAGGACGACGAGGTCACCGTTGAACTCGCCGAGGACAACTACGTTACGTTCAGAACGTCCCAGACCGGAACGAGCGAGGAATACGTCCTTTCCTTCACTCCGCCACAGGATAACGATCTGCTCCCCAACGTCAACGAGATCTATATCAAAGCGAATTTCGTTTACGAGGAGAGCGAGATCACTTTCTCCAGCATGTCGGCTTCGGTATTCGAGCCGTTGGTGCTCCCTTACGGCACGCCGATAGGGGAGATATTCGACGTCGAGGACCTTACCAAACTCACTGCCACCGGATACGAGTTCAAGGGCTGGTACGACGCCGACAATCCGTATAATCCCGACGGTTCGCCCGCGATCCTTACCAACGACGCCGTATTTACCCGTCCCACGGAGCTCGTGGCATACTGGGAAAAACGCATTTTCCTCGCCGTATTCCTGAAAGGCGATAACGAGGACGTGTCGTTCACCGATCCTTCGACGGGCTACGACGAAGAACTGGGCGGCAGAGTGCTCGAGGTTTATTATCAGGACAGCCTGGCGGGCGCGCTCACCGGCACTTTCCCGGAAACTTCGCCCGTTCGCGCGAATTATACTTTCAAAGGCTGGTATCTCGCCGACGACGCGATGCAGCCTACCGATTACGTCATCGACAGAAATTACAAGATAGACAAAGAAATAGCCTATTTCGTGCCGGTGTTCGAAGTAAATACCCGTATGCTCCTTGTCAATGCCGAAGGCTCGGGTAACGTCTATTATCTCGAATACAACGAGCAGTATGAAGAGTACGAAGAGAAAGTCGTCGCCGGCGAAGTGTCGATGCCCGTTACGGACGATTTCGTTCTCCGGATCCGCCCCGGTAAGGATTACGGCGTGACGGGAGCGGAGCTCAACGGCGTCGACGTCACGGACGAGCTCGCGGAGAAGGACGGATATTACGAAATAGTCATACCCGCCGTGATAGCTTCCGACTATTATCTCCACGTGACGTTCTCGCTCGCGCAGTACGAGATAGCCGTGGTGAACGGTTCCTCGCTTGCCGCGGGATCGATCACGTATAACGTTGCCGGCGCGAGCGAAGCTCTCAAACAGACTTCTTCCGACGTCAACTTCGCGTTCCGCGTGGACGACGGCGTGAGCGTAAATCTCGAGATCTCCGCCCCCGCCGATTATTTCATAACTTCCGTTTCCGTCAACGGCGTTCAGAGCGCCGTCCCGCAAGGCGCGGTTTATTATACTTTGGTGATAGACCGCATATCCGCCGACAGAGTAGTGACCGTCGTTTATAACGAAACTACTTATACCGTCACTTTGCCTTCGTCGTCTTCGCTCGAAAACGGCTCCATGGAAGCCGCCGCTTCCGTCACGCAGTATAACGGCGGCGAGAGTCCCGTGTTCTATGTGAGCGCCGACGAAGGATATTATATCCGCGCTCTGCGCGCCAACGGTACGATAGTCGATCCGTACTTCGCTTCGGAAGATTATATAATAGACGACGTTCTCGTGAACGGCGAAGCCGCCATCGACGGCGAATACGACTCCCGCGTGACTTCGTTCACCCTTACCGTGGACGGCATCTACCGCGACATCGTATTCGAGATCGATATCGCGCCCATTTACTATTATATAAACACCGCCGCAGAGGGCGTGGGTAACGTGAGCGCGAGCTCGGTGGTCGACTACGGCGCAACGGTCAACGTCCTTGCCGATACGGTCACGGAATACTACGTCGCCGCGGTCACCGTGAACGGCGAAAAAATGAATTACAGCGATATGAATTCTTCGCGGGTATTCACCGTTACCGGCGTGAAGAAGGATTACGACGTTATTTTCCACTTCGAGAGGTCCGCGCATATCGTGTCTTTCCTGAGCGATACGGGAGCGGACAACAACGGCGCGACGATCCTTTATAACGGCGCGTCTTACGCTTACGGTACGCAGGGACGGACTTTTGCGGATATCTCCACGGGAACCAACGCCGAATTCACCGTCACCGCGCCCGAAGGTTATTACGTCAACGCCGTTACGCTCATTTCCGTAGCCGACGGCTCGACCGTTTC
>JADINF010000109.1 GCA_017694145.1 Candidatus Stercoripulliclostridium pullicola | reverse complement strand
GAGGCGGCGCCGCAGTCGGGCATCGTCGTCATCACATGCCCGACGCGGACGAGATACGCAAGCTCATCAAAAAATATCACGTAGCGGAATTTCTAAAGTCGAACGCCGTATTGCTCATCGCCATAGCGGCGGCGCTCGTCACTTCTATATTCGTGCCCTTCGACGCGCAATACGCCGATTATTTCGACTGGCGTACGCTTACCTGCCTTTTCTGCACGCTCGCGGTGGTCGCCGCTTTCAAGAACATCAAATTTTTCGTATGGCTCGCCGACTGTATCGTCCGTCGTTTCAAGTCTTTGCGCACCGTGATAGCGTCTCTTATATTCGTAACCTATTTCGGTTCCATGATAATGGCTAACGACATGGCTCTCGTGACCCTCCTGCCGCTCGGCTACTTCGTGCTCGATTCCTGCGGCGACAGGAAGCATCTCGCGTTCACCTTCATAATGCAGAATATAGCCGCTAACCTCGGCGGCATGCTCACGCCTTTCGGCAACCCGCAGAATTTATATATGTATTCCTATTTCAATATAGGCGCGGGCGAATTTTTCAGGATAATGGCTCTGCCTTTCGCCGCGGCGTTCGTGCTTATAGCCGCCACCTGCTTTTTCGTCAAAAAAGAAAAAGTCGTAGTGACTACGGCGCGTAAAAAAACGCCTCCCGTATGGCGAATGGTCGTGTACGGCATATTGTTCGTTTTCTCGGTGCTTATAGTGTTCCGCATTTTCCCTTATTACTGGGGATTGCTCGCTGTTTTCGTCGCGGTGCTCGCTTTAGACTACCGCGCGCTTTTCAAGGTGGACTACGGCTTGTTGCTTACGTTCTGCGCGTTCTTCGTATTCAGCGGAAACATGGCGCGCATAGACGCGGTCAACTCTTTCTTCGCATATCTTATGGAGAAAGACCCGCTTATTTTCGGCGTGATATGCTGTCAGTTCATCAGCAACGTGCCGAGCGCGGTGCTTCTGTCGCAATTCACATCGGATTATTCCGCTTTGCTCGTCGCCGTCAATTTGGGCGGTTTGGGTACCCCGATAGCCTCTCTCGCGAGCCTGATTACGCTGAATACGTATCGTAAGCTTATGCCCGGGGAAACAAAGAGATATCTTCTTAAATTCCTATTTGTCAATTTTGTTTTCCTTGCCGTGCTCATAGGCTTCGGCTATCTTAACGAGCTAATGCTTACGGCGGGTTAGCCGTCGGGCGCGAATGTTGACTTTCGTCGCTTTTTCTGTTATACTGACGATATAAGTGAGGGGCGGTATTGTCCGGTGAGCGAGGGAATTAAAAGAGGCGACAAAAGCTCATATATCAGCTTAGGGTGCGCGATGATATTCGTCACTTTGCTCCTTATCGCGCTTACGTATATTTGTTCCGTGTATTTTGCGGAAGTTATGGGGCTTGCAAAACTCGAGAATTTACATCTGGACGCCACGCAGATGCGCGACGGCGATTACGCTTCGCTGTACGGAGAATGGGAGTACTTCTATAATAAATGGATAGTGACGGATAATCTTACGGACGCCGAGCCCGACGGGGTCATACGAGTTCCCGACGTCTGGACAGGCAAGACCGACGCAAGCGGCGAAAGGTTGCCGCGCACGGGATACGGCTCTTTCCGGATAACGGCGACTATTCCCGCAGGCACCGCTTTCCAGGTGCACGCCGTGAACTTCGACGGCGCATACCGCACTTATATTAACGGTCGCTTGAATACGGTTTACGGCATTATGTCCGAAGACGTCGGCGGAACGGCTTCCTACGGCATCGAAACGGAAGTCTATCCCTACGTCGCGGAAAAGACCGAAACGGTCACGATCGTCGTGGAGCTGTCGGCTTCCCGCGAGGGCGGCATGCACTCGGCGTTTTCGATAGTCGCGGGCGACGCCATAGGGTCTTCCGCGTCGTACGGAGAATATTTTGCGTTCATCGTCCTCGGCGCTTTGATAATGCTGTTTATCATAGGCATCTTTCTCAACGCCTCAAAAACGGGTATCGGCGCCGGCGGCTGGACTTTCACGGCGGTGCTCGTGACGGTGCTTCTTATGTTCGTTTTTTCGGTAGACGTGTACAGGCATCTTCTCCTGTATCTCAAACTTCCGTGGTACAACCCTATAGCCGAAATATTCTACGCTTTTTCCGTCGCCGCCGCCGTGGCGTTCGTATACCACCTGGTGCGCACCGGCGTCATTACGCTGAAACCGCTTCCGTGGCAGATAGCGGCGCTTGCGATATTCAACGTCGGATGTATAGCGGCGTTCTATTCCCTTTACGGGTATAAGGAACGCATAATTCCCGTATTCTTGCAACTTTTCGTGTTGTCGTTCGTTTACGTGCCGCTTATGCGCGGGGTGGTGAAGAAAGTCAAATTTGCGGGCGCTTATACTTTATTTTTCTTCGCGCTCATGTTCGTCATAGGCATATCGATGATGGATATGCTCGATTTCGTCGTGCTCGGAACGGAGTCGGTGGCGTCTTATGCGGTAATGGTCATGATGATGGGCGTTTACGCGCTGTATTTCATGCGTATGCGCGATTATAACAAAGCGGCTATCGATGCCGCAGACTACAAACGCCGTACCACCGAAATACAGGCGGACGCGCTGAGAGCGCAGATCAAACCGCATTTTATGTTCAACTGCCTTACCTGCATACAGGGAATATATCGCGAAAGTATAGCGGCGGGAGATCGCGCGATGGAGCATTTCAGCAGGCATTTGCGCGCGAATATAGACGCCGGCGTAAAAGGACTGGTGCGCTTCGACGAGGAAATAGACAACACTTTGAATTACGTAGCGCTCGAAGAAATGAGGTTGCAGAAGGAAATAAACCTCATGCTCGACGTGGACGTATGGGATCTCAAAGTGCCGGTACTTTCTCTGCAACCGATAGTGGAGAATGCGATCAGACATTCCGGGATAACCGAAAAAGAGGACGGTTACGTGCTTATTTCCGCTAAGGAAACGCCCGAAGGAGTGGAAATTTCCGTAAGCGACAACGGATGCGGTTTCGACGCAATAGCGGTTATGGAAAATTCGGTCGGGCTCAAGAACGCGGTCGAGCGAATGAAATTATTGATGAAAGCGCGCGCCGAGATAATCACGGAGCCCGGGGAAGGAACGCAGGTAAAATTCGTAGTTTCGCGCAGCGCGAAAGAGGGGTAGAGTCATGGGATCTTTAGGAACCGTAAACATAATCGTTATTGACGACGAAATACGTTCGTTGCAGGCGTTCGTCGGCAACGTTCTGGACGCGGACATACAATGCGTATATTTCAGCGACGGGGATAAATTTCTCGCTTACGCCCGCGAATATAAGCCCGATTGCGCCTTTCTCGACATCAACATGCCGGGTAAGAACGGAGTGGAACTCGCCGAAGCCGTAACGGAAGTTTCGCCGGAAACGAAAATAGTATTCATAAGCGGTTACGCGCAAAACGAGAAGGAGATCGCGCG
>JADINF010000108.1 GCA_017694145.1 Candidatus Stercoripulliclostridium pullicola | reverse complement strand
GTCCTGAGCCAGGATCAAACTCTTAAGTTCAATCTTGACTTAACCTTCATTACTAGCGTAATTGAAGCATTAATTCCTCAAAAAAATTAACCGTCCCTTCCGGGACTTTCTTCTTGGTTTCTTTTAGGTGGACTTCTCCACCTCTCGCTTCTTAACAATCTGTTCAACTTTCAAGGTGCTCGCCGCCGCTTTTTGCGACAGCCTTTATATAATATACCAACTCTTACGCCGCTGTCAACGGATTTTCGAGAGTTTTTTTGAGATTTTCTCCGTGCGCGCGCACGCATAGCGCAATTATATATCCGTTAAACAAAACTTCCGCTTTAACGGCGACACGGTTTACAATCGGCGCCGCAAGTGTTATAATTTCATAGTCGATTCGGACAGAAATTTCAAAAAAAGAGGTGTGAATATATGAAGGTTTTACTCGTAAACGGCAGTTCCCGCGAAAACGGTTGCACCGACCGCGCGCTCAAGGAAGTGGCTAAAGCGCTCAACGCGGAAGGTATCGAAACCGAATTCTTCTTCATCGGCTCCGCTCCCATAGCGGATTGCATAGGTTGCGGAAGCTGCAGGGTCAAAGGTAAATGTATCTTCGACGACGTTGCCGTGAGGCTCGCCGAGAAAGCCGCCGATTTCGACGGTTTCGTATTCGGTTCGCCCGTGTACTACGCGCACCCCAGCGCGAGACTTCTCGCCGTTATGGACAGAGCCTTCTATTCGGGCTCGAAAAACTTCGCTTTCAAACCCGCCGCGGCGATATTCAGCGCGCGTCGCGCGGGCTCCGTCGCTTCGATGGACGTGGTGAACAAGCATTTCTCGATAGCTTCGATGCCCATAGTGAGCTCCAATTACTGGAATCACGTATTCGGGAAGCAACCCTCGGAAGTCGAAGAGGACGGCGAAGGTCTGATGACCATGACCAACATCGGCAAGAATATGGCTTGGCTTCTGAAGTGTATCGAGCTCGGCAAGAAAAACGGAGTTTCGCATCCCGCAAACGACAAAGTGATGACCAATTTCACGAGGTAAGCGATGTCGATAGTCAAAGTACGCGAATATCTCAAGGCTTTCGGCGCGGACGGAAGGATACTCGAATTCCCCGTGTCGAGCGCGACGGTGGAGCTTGCCGCCAAAGCCCTCGGCACCGCTCCCGCAAGGATTGCGAAAACGCTCTCTTTCCGCTTAAAGGACGGCGTCATTCTCGTGGTGCTCGCGGGCGACGCCAAAACCGACAACAGGAAGTATCGCGAAACTTTCGGCGAAAAAGCGCGCATGCTCGATCGCGAAGAAGCGGAAGCGCTCGTAGGACACGCCGTGGGCGGCGTGTGCCCATTTGCCGTAAACGATGGCGTAAAGGTATATCTCGACGTGAGCCTCAAGCGTTTCGCGACGGTATTTCCCGCCGCGGGAAGCGCGAATTCGGCTATAGAACTTACCCCCGAGGAGCTCGAAAAATTCTCCCGCAGTTCGGGCTGGGTGGACGTGGGGAAGCTTCCCGACGACGCCGAATGACATATGCGGCATAAACAAACGCCCGTCTTTTCGGCGGGCGTTTGTTATTCAACCGTAATATCAAAGGTAATAAGGAATTAAGTATATATAATGCGTCCTCGATGCCGTTTACCTTTTAATCAGAAAAATATTCGGCTCTTTCCCCTATTCCGCGCCGCGAAAGCGCGTGGCGGTTCAATCTTTCACCGTGAGCGCGGGCGTGAAATTGTCGAGGAAAATGATTATGTACGCCGCCCACATCGGCAGGCTCTCGATGAAGCCGTTTTTGCCCGCCGCCAGAAGCGCTATCACGATGACTCCGAGCAAGGCGCAGAAGCAAATAAGCGCTATTTTATATTTTTTATTCGGTTTCGGCGGGAAAATAAGGTGCAACACTATCGCCGCCGCGAAAAATACCGCAAAGAGCAGCGCCGTAGACCAGTGCGCGTACATCTGAAGCCCGGGCTCCCTCGTCGAAGGGATATGCACGCATGTCATAAGGCACGCCACACCGAGTCCCATACACACGTAACCCGCTATCGAAGCCGCTTTTTTCGAAAGCGGTTTGCGCGTATAAGTATATACGAGATTCACCGTGAGCGCGAGCGAGGTCGTAAACCCCCAGAACTTGAACGCGGTGGGATATTTGAGTCCTATTTCCGAAGCGGTGCCCGACGGTAGGAAGGGATTGCTCAAGAATCCGTATACCGTGAAATAGATAAAACTTCCGATCAGCAATACCATTGCGGTATACTTGAAAATCTTTTCCCGGATATCCGCTTTGTCCGCGCGTTTTTCGGAAGGCGCGGCTCCGTCCGCCACGGCGACGTCGCCCGCCGCCACTTCTTCGACTTCGGTAACTTTTTTGTTTACGTCCATACCATCCTCCGTTCCGCCGCAAACGCGGCGATTATTCGGTTTATATTACGGCGCTCACTCGGAGCGCAATACCTTTCTTTTTCCGGTTATCTCGTACACCTTTACACGCCATATCGCGGTGCGCGCGAGGCTTCCCTTGACCGCCGCGTCGAAATTCGCCATATTCGCGGGCGTGTGCCTTACGCAAAGCAACCTCAAAGCTTCGATCTTTTCCTCGGTATCGCTAACTTCTTCCGCCATGCCGCGTATGCAGGCTGATTCGTAAGCGGTGGTGAAAGACTTAGTAGCCCTTCTCGTATCGCCCACGAAGGTCATACATACTTCGCCCGATCTGCGCAAGCAGTCGATCTTGAAACCTTCCTCCGCACAATGGAAATATATATATTCCCCTTTCCGCGCTATCGAGAGCGTGACGCAGTAAGGCTTCCCTTCGCAGTCAACGGTGGCGAGAGTCGCCCATTCGCACTTGTCCACAACTTCCCACGCGAATTCCGCGGGCATTTCCCTATCCTTTCTTCGCATATCCTTGCACCGTCCTTATTAATCCTTCCTCAAACGGGACCTTCGGCTTCCAGCCGAATTCCGCGTATATTTTCGCCGTGTCCAATGCGTATCTCCTGTCGTGCCCCGCCCTGTCGCGCACAAATTCCCGACTGCCTCTGTCCAATATCCCTATTATCCCGTCCACGATCTCGAGATTTGTGCGCTCGTTGCCGCCGCCCACATTGTAAACTTCGCCCGACCTTCCCCTCTCGAGAACGGTATACACCGCCTCGGAATGGTCCTCGACCGCTATCCAGTCCCTCACGTTGCCGCCGTCGCCGTAGACGGGCACGGGCTTACCGCAAAGTATGTTTTTCACGGCGAGCGGAATGAGCTTTTCGGGATATTGGTTCATTCCGTAATTATTG
>JADINF010000107.1 GCA_017694145.1 Candidatus Stercoripulliclostridium pullicola | reverse complement strand
GGGATCGAATTCCACGGGAATTCCCCATTTGAAAGATGTACGCGACACGCACAGATCCTGAAGCCCCGGCTTGAGGAAATTGTTTATCATTTCGTTTTTACGCGAAACGGGCACGATGAAATCGGGATTCTTCTCGTAATACTCTATGAGCCTGTCCGCATATTTGCTCATACGGAAGAAATACGCTTCTTCCTCCGCCATTTTGACTTCCCTGCCGCAGTCGGGACATTTGCCGTCCACGAGCTGCGATTCCGTCCAGAACGATTCGCAGGGAGTGCAGTACCAGCCCTTATACGAGCCTTTGTAAATGTCGCCCTGCTTATACAGCTTCGTAAATATCTTCTGTATCGCGCGTTCGTGGTCGGCGTCGGTGGTACGGATGAACTTATCGTAAGAAATATTCATCATATCCCAGATCTCGCGGATATCTCCCGCGACTTTGTCGACGAAAGCTTTGGGCGCTATGCCCGCGGAAGCCGCTTTCTGTTCTATCTTTTCGCCGTGTTCGTCCGTTCCGGTCTGGAATCTCACGTCGTAACCCTGTTTGCGCTTGAAGCGCGCGAGGAAATCGGTAAGCACTATCTCGTAAACGTTACCGATATGAGGGGTGCCGGACGTGTAGGCTATGGCGGTGGTTATATAATATTTCGGTTTCTCCATTAGTCACCTCTTACGAGCGGAGCTCGCTTTACTCTTTCTGTTAATAATAACACTTCTTACAGAATAAGTAAATTGTTTTAACAGTTTACCGTAAGGCAATTTGGCAACAATTTTTATAGGGAATGAATAGGATATGAATGGAGAAGTAATAATGATAAAGCGCGGAGAAATCTATTATGCCGACCTGAGTCCCGTCGTCGGGAGCGAACAGGGAGGCGTGCGCCCCGTGCTGATAGTGCAGAACGACGTGGGCAACCGCTACTCCCCTACCGTGATAGCGGCGGCGATAACCTCGCAGATGAACAAAGCCAAGCTTCCCACGCACGTAGAATTGAGTCCCGTGAGCGGACTGCAGAAAAATTCCGTCCTGCTCCTCGAACAACTGCGCACGATAGACAAAACGAGACTGCAATCGAAAGTGGGAGAAGTAAGCGCGGACACTATGCAGAAGGTGAACAACGCGCTGATGATAAGTCTCGGCTTCTTCGGTTAAAAAACTTCGTCGAAAAGCTCGGGGTTATCGACGAGCGCGCGTACGGCGCGCTTGGCGGCGTCGTATGAAATTCCCCGCGCCGCAAGGTAGCGGAGCGTCCTTTCGATATCCTTTTCGTCGGGCTCCCTTTTCAATCTCTTCGCGGCGAGCCTCAAAGCGCATTCGTCCTCGTCCTCTTTGGTAAGTTCCGCGAGCGCGCGCTCGATGTGCTCCGCGCTCACTCCCTTTTTACGAAGCTCCGCTTTGAGCCTGTAAGCGCCCTTCGTCCGCGAGCCCGCCTCCACGTAATCCTCCGCATAGCGCTCATCGGATATATACCCGTATTCGGTAGCTAAAGCTACGGATTTGCGAATACTTTCGGGCATAAACTTTTTTTCGCGCAATTTGCGCTCCGCTTCTTTCAGGGTGCGCGGCTTGCGCGCGAGCATATCGAAAAGATATTGCTTCGCGCGGTAATAGTCGTTGACGGCAACGAAGTTATCGAAATCTTTTTCCGCTATCCCGCCGCATTTTATTTTACATTCCGCAATAGCGTCCGCCGTTATGCCGCGGTATTCCTCTCCGTCTGCGGTGACCGCAAAATATATGCCCTTTTTCTTTATCGATTCTATTCTGCGCATAATCGACCTTATGTGTCACGAATGAACGTTGCTTTAAGCGAGCCCTATGTCGGCAAGGCTGAATTTCGCTTGCATTATGTAAGGGTATTTCGCTCCTTTTGAGAATTTGCCGTAGGATTGGAGCACGAACACTCCGTCCCTGCAAACGGTACCCGAATATCCGCAGTCGGCTTTGCCGTCGTTGGTTGCGCCGAGCACGACGAGCGCGTCTCCCGGCGTTACGTCGGCGCCGAGCGCATACGCTTCGAGATCCTCCGCGTCGCCTATCCAGGCGCACCAGTAGCCGCCGAGATAATTCTCTTTCGCAAAAGCGCTGCTCTTCATTCCCGGAAGAACGTATCTGAAAGAAATGAGGAGCTTGCCGCTTACGTCGTCGTACTCCGCTTTGTGCCTGTCGCCCGTAAGCGAATTCGGGAGCTCTCTGAACGTTGACCAGGTTGCGCCCTCGTCGGTAGAAACCGATATAAGAGAATTGGAATTACGCGCGTTCGCGCGCCCTATCAGTATGAGATTTCCGGACGGCGCGCGGAATATCTCTATCTCGCATACGGCGGCGCTTTCTTCTGCGGCGCGTTGCGGCATGAGGAATTTACGCGGCGCCGACCACACGGGTTCGCCGCTTGCGTCGAAAGTAAGTATCGAGCAGTAATTGTGGAAGTCGTAGTCGTGGAAAGTGCCCATCCATTTATCGACGTAAACGCCGTTCTCTTTAAGTCGGGTAAGCGACGACATCGCCACTATCACGTCGTAGGGAAGGACGTTGCCCGCTTCGTCGTAGTTTGGCAAAAGCTCCTTCTCCGCGTCGGTATATACGGCGTTATCGTCTCTTTTCGGCGCGCTTTGCGCCCATTCGACGCCGTAGAAATTCTCGAATTCCGTCCAGGTCTTTCCGTCGTCCGAGGACACCGAACAGTTAAAGCCGTTCGCGTAGTATTCGTCGTCCTCCGACCACGACGGACAGCCCGAAACGAGCAAAAGCTTACTGCTCCCGTCTGTCATGTCGAGTCGGTACAAGGTGGGCGTTTCCTGCGAATCCTCCCAGCTTGCCGGCTTGTCCTCGTACGCAACGCCCTCCCAGCTTTCGCCGTAATCAGAGCTTTTTTGCATCAGGATCGCACCTACGCCGTGCCCTGCGGGATACGCGGTGATGAGAGTGCCGTCCGCCGTTTCTACGAGATCGGGATGACCCAAATAATAGTAAGCCTTGTTGACGACGGAAGTGTATTTCTCGTCAAGACGGATCACCTTGAGCTCCGAATAATCGAGAGCATCCTTTCTCGTGCCGAAGTATATTCCGAGAAGTATCCCCGACGTGAGCGCCGCTATGAGGGCGATCGCCGCTATCGCTATTATTATCTTCTTTTTACGGGAAGCTTTAGTCATGATATATCCCTTTTGCGGTTATATTCTTATTCAATTATATATGAACGCGCGCGCTATTGCAAGTGCGTAAAAA
Organism: Candidatus Stercoripulliclostridium pullicola; assembly: GCA_017694145.1. Taxonomy (GTDB): domain Bacteria; phylum Bacillota; class Clostridia; order Christensenellales; family DTU072; genus Stercoripulliclostridium_A; species Stercoripulliclostridium_A pullicola. The sequence continues at coordinate 7,325 of JADINF010000107.1, read as the reverse complement.
GCGGAAGGCAGTGCCTTCCGCTTCGCTTTGACTTATTACGCCCTTTACGCGGTTCAGTTGACGTGAACTATCCAGCCGAACTTGTCCTCGTATCTGCCGTACTGTATTCCGGTGATCCTGTCGTAGAGGAAGCTCGTGATAGGTCCCATCTCGAAGTTGTTGATAACGACGTCTTCGCCGTCGATGCCGAGTACGCCCACGGGGCTGATGACCGCCGCGGTGCCCGAACCGAACGCTTCGTTGAAAGTGCCTTTCTTGACGTTCTCCTTGATCTCGTCGACGCTTATTCTGCATTCCTCGACGGGGATACCTTCGCTCTTGAGAACTTTGATGACGGAATCGCGGGTGATGCCGGGAAGTATGGAGCCCACGAGCGCGGGAGTCTTGACCACGCCGTCGAATACGAAAAACATATTCATCGCGCCCACTTCTTCGATGTATTTCTTCTCTTTAGCGTCGAGCCAGAGCACCTGCTCGTAGCCGCGTTTGTTGGCGATGTCGCCCGCAAGAAGCGACGCCGCATAGTTGCCCATGCACTTCGCTTCGCCGGTGCCGCCGAGAGGCGCGCGCACGTACTTGTCTTCCACCATTATTTTAGTGGGAGTGAGTCCGCTCGCATAATAGCTCCCCACGGGAGAAAGTATGATGAAGAAGCGGTACTGATGTCCGGGATGTACGCCGAGCATAGGATCGGTAGCGATCATCGTAGGTCTGATGTAAAGCGCGGTACCGGGCGCTGTGGGTATCCAATCCTGGTCGATAAGGATCAGTTTCTTGAGGTTTTCGACCATCTCCTCTCCGTCGATCGTAGGCATGCAAAGCCTTTCCGCAGACTTGTTCATTCTCTTGAAATTGTCGTAAGGACGGAACATAGTGATCTTGCCCGCGGCGTCTTTGTACGCCTTGAGCCCTTCGAAAATACCTTGACCGTAGTGAAGTACGCAGGTGGAGGGATCGAGCGAAAAGTCGCCGTAAGGAAGGATCTCCGGCTCCTGCCATTTGCCGTCTTTGTAGTCCATCACGAGCATGTGATCGGTAAAATACTTACCGAATCCGAGTTTCGTGAAATCGGGCTTAACCTTTTTTTGAGTCGTCAATGTGATTTTCATACTATTACCTCTTATATGAAATGTATTTTTTGTCTTTTATCGCGTATCTCGCTTCGCCCGAAGTGAGTTCCGCAAGTTTTTTCTCGGTAGCCGCGGCGTTCTCCTCCGGAACGGCGAAAGTCACTTTCACGCCGTCCGAATATTCGACGTCCGTAACGACCGCGCCGCTCTCCGCAAGGAAATTGGCAACCGCGCCGTACGCCGGATAAGCGAGCTCCGCAACGTAGACAACCGAATATTTATAGCGCGTTATCTCGGAAGCGCGCACCGCCCCGGAAGCCGCTCCGGAATACGCCTGCACGAGTCCGCCCGCTCCGAGCTTTATCCCGCCGAAATACCTCGTCACCACCGCGCACACGCAGTAAAGACCGTTCTTTACAAGCGCGTTGAGTATGGGCTGACCCGCCGTCCCCGACGGCTCCCCGTCGTCGCCGAATTTGAATTCGTTGCTTTCGGGCGAGCCTATGACCGCATAGCAGTTATGTGTGGCGTCGGAATATTTCTTTCTTATCGCCGCAAGGTATTTCAAGCCCTCGTCCACGTTTTCGACTGCCGTGAGGTGGGTTATGAATTTACTCCGCGATATTTCGGATTCCGTTACGGTTTCTCCGCTTACGCTGAGATATTCCCTCATTATTTAACGGTGACCTTGACGTGTTGTTTCTTACCCTTGTGCATGACGAAGCCTTCTTTGAGAAGCTCCGCGGGTATCTCCGCGTCGAAGCCAGCGACCTTTACGTCGTTGAGCCTTATGCCGCCGCCTTCGATAAGTCGTTTGGCTTCTCCTTTCGACGCCGCGAGTCCGAGCTCGACGAGCGCGTCCGCCACTTTTACCGTTCCCGCGGAAATCGTGCCCTCCGGCATATCCCCGCCGCCGCCGAACGCCGCTTTTGCCTGCTTGTCGGCAAGCGCCGCTTCCTCTTCGCCGTGGACTATCTTCGTCACTTCGTACGCGAGGCGGGCTTTCGCTTCGTTGATCCTGCCGTCGAAGCGTTTGACGCCGTTCTCGTCCACGGTATAGCACGCGCACATCGCGCGGATCTCGTCCATGGGAAGATAGGTAAGGAAGCCCAGACATTTCTCGACGTCGTTGTCGTCCACGTTGCGCCAGTATTGATAGAATTCGTAAGGCGAAGTCTTGTTCTTGTCGAGCCACAGCGCGCCTTTCATCGTCTTGCCCATCTTTTTCCCTTCGGATGTAAGAAGGAGCGAGAAAGTCATCGCGTATGCGGGGACCTGCTCTTTGCGCCTTATGAGATCGACGCCCGCGAGCATATTCGACCATTGATCGTCGCCGCCGCATTCGAGCACCACGCCGTACTTCCTGTACAATACGAGGAAGTCGTACGCCTGCATCAGCATATAGTTGAATTCGAGGAAGGAAAGTCCCTTCTCCATTCTCGTTTTGAAGCATTCCGCGGTAAGCATACGGTTCACGGTGAATACCGAACCCACTTCGCGCAAGAAGTCTACGTAATTGAGGTCGAGCAACCAATCGCCGTTATCCGCCATTATCGCGCCGTTTTCGCCTTCGAAGCTGAAAAACCTCGACATCTGCTCGCGGAAACATTGGACGTTGTGCGCGACGGTTTCCTTCGTCATCATCGAGCGCATATCCGTTCTGCCGGACGGATCGCCTATCATGCCGGTGCCGCCGCCCAACAAAACTACGGGCTTATGTCCCGCGCGTTGCATGTGGCTCATCGCCATCAGTACGAGGAAATGACCGACGTGAAGGCTGTCCGCCGTGGGGTCGAAGCCTATATAAAAAGGAACGCTTTGCTTGCCGAGCAGTTCATAGAGCTCGTCTTCGTAAACGGTCTGCTTGATGAAGCCGCGTTCTCTCAAAATATCCATAATGTTTTGCGCCATTGCGTTCCTCCCGGGCGCGTTCACGCGCCGCCGAAATAATAATTATATATTTACAAAGTTTATCACAAAAAAATCGCGCTTGCAATTAAATAGCGCGATTTAATATTCTTTAATACAAAAAATAGCCGAAAGCCTTCGCACGCACCGCGACGGGAGCAAAGATAGGACGTATCCGTCAGACGCCGTTCCTTTCGTTGACGGAAGTAAGGTTGATCTTTCTGTTCACGGCGGCGATGCTCGTCCAGAACGCCGTGAAAAGCGCGAACGCGCCGCAGGCTATCGCGACAAGCGCGAGCGGGAAAGGATCGAGAGACATATATTTGCTTATTATGGAGCCGAGCGACGGAACGAGCAGGTTGACGGCGTAGCCCGCGACGACGCCGAGCAGACACCCCGCCACAGCCGCGACCAGACCTTCGCACACGGCGTAACGCATAAAGCCCGCCGATGACATGCCCGCCACTTTCAGAAGTCTGAATTCCGCCCTTCTGTCGTAGAAAGTGACTATCGAAACGTTGACCACGCCTATCGCGGCGACAACGTATACCATTATCTGCAACAAGGTGAGAAGAGTGCTCACGCCGCTCAGGTTCCTCGTCGCGGCGTAAGCCCATTCGTCGAATTCGAGGGCGTACGCAAGCGGGATAGCGGTATTTTCGATGCGTTCGCGGAGCTCGACGAAAACTTCCGTAGCGTCCGCGCCTTCCTCGATACCCGCAAGGTATTGAGCGGAATTCTTCATTATCGATATAAAATCGAACCGACAATACCCCACGCGGTCGTACTCGCTGACGGTATAGTCCACTCCTACCACGGTGAACGTGTGGGTTTCGTTGCCGTAATCGGGAGAGTCGGGATTGAAACTTACCTCGTCGCCTATGGCGAGATCCAGGCGCAACATCATATCGTTGGAAAGCACTATCGGGTTTTCCGTCGATTCGAAAAGCTCTACTGCTTCCGCCGTAAGCCCGGACGTGCAATGTCTTAAAGTGGTTATATCGGACACGCCGTAGATCGTCCATTCCGTTTCGCCGTCGGCAAGGAGATAATCCTGCGAATTGAAATAGCCCGCCCATTCTATGCCGTCGGTGGAAAGCACTATCCCTCGGATATCGTCGTAAGTATAATTCCCGGTGCCGTCGTTTACCGTCACGACGACGTCCGCGTCGTAACGGGAACGGAAGGGCACTATCGCAGTCTGCACGAGGCTCACCACTTCGGAGATGAGGAAAGCGAACGTGACTACCACCGCGATAAGGGTCGTCACCGTGTGCATTGCGTTGTTTCTGGTCACTCCCAGACCTGCCAAATACGCAGGACCGCCGCCGGATATCTTCGTAAACGCCGCGCCGATGAGTTTCACGGCGTAATACACCGCGCAGTAAGCCCAGAATACCGTAGCCACGAGCAACACTATCGAAACAGCCGCAAGGGCTATGCCTTTGGTGAGCGCGTAAGCCACGGCGGCGGCTGCCAGCAACACCGTGCTTATGAGAAGCACTATCGGTCTTACCCTCTTGACGAGCTTGAAAGCGTCGCCCGTAAGTTCTCTTATCGTTTTACGGCTTACCGACATTACGGGCACCGAAGTCGCCGCTACGGTAACCATAACGGCGATTATGAAAGATACGAGATATTTCCAGAAAGGATACGTCACGGCGTGCTCGGCGAGCGGCAGAAGCGCTTTTACGGCTATACCCATAGCCGTTCTGCCTAGGAGAAGCCCTATCGCTCCGCCTATCAAAGCGTAGAACATTACTTCCCCGAACATGATGCCCGCTACCTGCGCGGGAGTCGCGCCCGCCGCCTTGAAGACGACCATTTCGTGCATACGGTTACGGGCGATGATCACATAGGAAGTATACAGTATAAGCATCATCGTCGCGATGAGGAAAATAAGTCCCACCGAGAGGAGCAGAGTATTGTTCCTTACAATATCGAGAACGCCCGTGAGGTTATTGCCTTCGGTGCAGTCTATGGCGGGGAAATACTCCGCGAAAAGCGCTTCGTATTTCTCGAAAAGCGCGGGATCGGAAAAAGATATATACGCGGCGCTGACCTGTCCGAGATTGCCTACCGCCGCGAAATCGACGAGCACGTTGACGTCCGCGCTCGACGAGAATATTCCTTCGTTGACCGCAACGTACCTTACGAGCACTTCGGTATAGCTGTCGTAAGTGGGAAGGTATATTTCTACGAGATCGCCCGCCTTGAGCGAATTGGCTTCGGCGAAGCTCTTACCTATTATTACGGAGCTGTAGCCGCCCGCTTCTTCGAATTTGACGTCCGCGCCCTCCGTTTCGGCGGTGAATTCTTCCACGAAGCGCAATTCGTGCGCCGCGAGGTATTCTTCGAGATCGGTGGCTTCCACGAGAACCGTCCTCGAGTGTTCTTCCGTTTTGAGTATGGTGTTTATTTTGGCAAAGTACATCACCTCGGTGACTTCGCCTTCGGGCTCCGAATCTATCACGCGCTGAACGCGCGCCCTGCTGAAAAATTCGGTCGTACCGTTGTTCGTTCCGAGAAGCATGTCCGCGCCGTCCGCAACTCTGTCGTATTCGGCGATATTTACGTTAAAAAAGACGTCGTACATCGAAAAAGCCGCGAATATCATAGCGGTAACCACGGCGATAGTCAATACTATCACCGCCATTTGACCTTTGTTACCGTCCGCGCTTCTTAAAATGTGCCGAATAAACGCTTTCATCCGCTTACGCCCTGCCGCTCACTCTTATTCTTCCGTGTCCGCGCCGTCGGATATCCTTTCCGCGCTTTCTTCCTCTGTCGCTTCGGCGGTTTCCTCGGCGTACACGTAACCGGAAGGCTCTTTATCCGTTCTTATTATCTTGCCGTCTTTTATCGTTATCGTGACGTTGCCGAAGCCCGCGTTGAATTCGGAGTGCGTCACCTGCACGATAGTAGTTTTCATTTCCTCGTTTATTTTGCGAAGAAGTTTCATTATTTCGAGGCTGTTGCGGCTGTCGAGGTTGCCCGTAGGCTCGTCGAGCAATATGACTTCGGGATCGAATATCAGCCCTCTCGCTATCGCCACGCGCTGCTGCTCGCCTCCGGATATTTTGGAAGGCAGTTTGTCTTTGTAGCCGCTTATGCCGAGATAATCCATAAGCTCCGAAGCTTTTTGGCGGTGCTCCGCCGTTATCTTGCCGCCCAGCATTATCGGAAGAAGCACGTTCTCCTCCACGGTAAGATATGGCGCGAGATTGAAAAACTGGAATACGAATCCTACTTTTGTGCGCCTTAATACCGCGAGCTGCTTTTCGTTCATTCCGGAAATGTTTTCGCCGTCCAGATACACCGCACCCGAGGTCGGCTTGTCGATACCGCCGAGAATGGTGAGCAACGTCGATTTCCCCGAACCGGACGAGCCCACTATCGACACGAAATCGCCCTTCTCTATATCGAGATCCACGCCGTTCAACACGCGGTGTTCCCCGAAATCCTTGACCACTTCCACGGCTTTAAGTATGGGCATATCCCCTCCTCAACCGACAGAGCCCACGGAATCCAAAGCTTCCTTGAGCATATCGGAAATAAAATTAAATATGATATTCAACGCCACGGTACCGACAAAATCGTTTCCGCCGGTGAGCAGGGCGTCGTAATCGAAATTCTCGAGATATCCCGCGTACTCTTTAAGTAAAGCGCGATCTTCCGCGCCGAGTGCCTTGACTCCGTCGACGTCGGTCACGCTTCCGAAACGGTCGCGCATCTCCTTTATCACGGAAACGTATTCGGAATAAAGGGCTTTGAGCTCCGACTTACGCGCTTCGCGCGCGGCTTCGTCCGCAAAAGGAGTATCGAGAGCTTCCATGCACACGCCGAGCTCCGCGAACGTCGAAGCAAAAGTCTTGACGTCGGTAATTTCCGAAGAAGCGAAGCCCGCTTCCACGCCCGTCGCCGCGGCGGTCGCAAGACGGATATAATGGAGATAAGTCCAATTGGTTTTCTCGGTTTCGTCGGCAGCTTCGTTCGCGCGTGCAAGCGACTCGAAAAGCATATTGTCCGTAGCCGTAAGTCCCGCCGCCGAAACGTACAGCAGGAATTCCGCTATTTTCCCGCCGGCGGTGAGAACGTCGTTGACCTCTTCCGCCCCCGCGAGCTCGTCGGGAGCTATACCCGCCGAGAGCAGGAACTCTACGAGTTCGGCGTTATCGAAGCGTTCGCCGCCGAAACCTATAGCCGCAAGCACCGCGTCCGCGCCCGCTTCCTCTATAAGCGAAGTAAGCTCGGCGCCGGTCTCGTACATAAGTTCCGCCGCCGTCCTCGCCGCGGCGAGCGTGCCGCCGCTTACGCTGAACGTGATATAGCTTTCGTATACCGTAG
>JADINF010000106.1 GCA_017694145.1 Candidatus Stercoripulliclostridium pullicola | reverse complement strand
GCTTTCAGCGCGTCCATTTTCGCGACGGCGTCGTAATATGCGGTAAGCTCTTCCTGATATTTGGCTGCGTAGCCTAAGTCGAGTTTCACCGACTCTATCCTGCCGCGCACGTCGTCGAGCGCGAGCTTGTCGGAATCAACCGTCAGTTGCTGCTCCTTGAGCTCGTCGCGCGTCACCGCGTCCACCATATCGATGTGCTCCATCAGCGCGCGTTCTTCGTCTTTCAGCGCGGCGTATTTCGCCATAACGTCCTCGGAGGTGGCGAATTTCGCCATCTTCTCGGCGATGAAGCTCTCCCTCGTCAGCGTGTCGGCGTAAATATTCGCAGCCTCGTCGCGGTCGATATAAAATAATTCCTCGAAGCAAACTTTGTTGAGCCCTACCTTCTCGTCGATGAAAGCGTTGACCGCTTCCGTACCTTCGCAAACGGCTTTCCCGTCCGCTCCCGTAAGGATCGCGCTCTCCTCCGCCGCGCCGTCGGCATTAAGCGCAGTGGAGCGCGTAAGAGAATATTCGACGTCCTCTATCACGAATTTCAACTCCGCCGTCAAAGGCAGTTCGCGCCCCGCGGGGGCTTCGCCGTAAAACACGTAGCTGAGCGCTTCGCGCAGATTTTTCCCGTCGGCGTCGGCAAGTACTATACAGCCCGCCGCCTTGTTGCCGAAATCGTAAAAGGCTTCCGCCGCGTTGGTACCTTTGATGGAAAGGGTGTTGAGTTTCATATGCTCCTCCGTGAAAATTGTCTCTGCTTGTGCCGGAAAACTGACCGCATACCACATATTGTGGTGTCGGAAAATTATCCGATTTTTACTGGTAAAGGCGACGCGATTGTGCTATATTAAATAACATACACGAAATCCCGCCCCGATACGCGAAGATATTTCATATTATACAACTTAAAAGATAACAATGCAATAGGTCACGCGAAAAAGGCGTTCGTAAATTTAGGAGAAAAATGAGTTTTCTGAGATTAAGCCGCGAATATATGCGGGAAGGTTACACGGAAATAGACAACGTATTTTTTACGGGATATCTGCCGGAAGCGGATTCTCTCGACGTGAAAATATATTTATACGGGCTGTGGCTTGCGGGCACGGGGAGAGAAACGGACAACAGCATCGAAAGGATATCGCTGTCGCTCAAAGTGACGGAAGAAAGGATAATGCGCGCTTATGCCTACTGGGAGGAACTGGGACTAGTGAGCATAAGCAAAAGTTCGCCCGCGGCGGTGATCTACAATTCCGTGAAAACGCCCGTGACGCCGGTAGTGAAGTACAACGCGAAGGAATACGCGGACTTCGTGGAAGAGATCCGCAGGATATTCCCGGAGCGCGAGCTACCTTCTCAGGACATACTGAAATACGTCGAACTGATGCGCGGTTACAAAGTGGAGCAAAACGCGATGTTGCTGATAGCGCGGTATTGCAGGGACGCGAGAGGAACGACCAACACGGCGTACGTGCTGAGCGTTGCGGCGAACTGGGCAAAGGAAGGCGTACATACCGAAGCGGACGTGAACGCGAGGCTGGACGAACTGGAGAGTAACGCCGGCGCGGTGAAGTCCGTATACGAAGCTATGGGACTGCGTTCCGCGCCTACGATAGAGGACAGGGAAACGTACGTAAGGTGGACGAAGGAATACGGCTACGGTGCGGACGTGATACTCGCGGCGGCGAGGTATTGCCGCAGGCACGGCGGGATAAGGAAGCTCGCCCCCTATCTCGAAGAACTGCATAACGCGGGGGTAAAGACGGCGGCGGAAGCGGAGGAATACCGCAAGCGTAAGGAAGCGGCGCGCGATCTCGCGGAAGAGATAGTGCGCAGTCTCGGCAGCTATTACGCAAGCTACGACATGCCGACGGAAACCTACGTCGATCCGTGGCTCGCGCTCGGTTTCGAGAGCGGCGCCCTTCTCAGGATAGCGAAATTCTGCTTTATACGCAACGTGAGGACTCTGGACGGAATGAACGTATACGTCGAGAAGCTGCATAAGCTCGGCATCGTCACCGAACGCGGTATCGAGAATTACGTCGCGCGGCAGACGGCGATCGACGCCAGAATACGAGAAGTGCTCGCGGCGTGCGGATCGGACGGAATCGTCACCGCGCGCGACAGAGATTTCTACAGGACGTTCGTCGAAACCTGGGGCTTCGAGCACGAAACGGTATTACGCGCCGCGGCTGCGGCTTCGGGCAAGCCCTTCCCGATGAGCTACGTCAACAAACTTCTGCTGATAATGAAAGAAAACGGGATACGTACCCCGTCCGAAGCGGAAGCTTTCCTGAGCGACGGAAACAAAACAAAGAAAAAACCGGGCTCGGAACTCATCCGTCAGGAATACACCGCGGAGGAAATAACCTCGGTATTCCGCTCGCTGGACGAAGTGGATCCCGACGAGGAGGAGGTCTGAAATGGCGTCCGTCAAGCAACGCGCACTGTACGAAATAAAACGCAGACGGCTTACCGCCGAAAGCGCGGCGGACGAAGTCGCCGCGCGCCTGAACTTAGACGCCCGCTATTCGGCGCTCAACGCGGAGTGCGTGGCGCTCGGATTCAAAATAGCGCGTTTGGGCGCCTTTTACGAGGATACGGGCGACCTTAAAGCGGAACTTGAAAGAAAAAAAACCGAACGCGACCTTCGCCTTAAAGAACTCGGATACACTTCGGACGACCTTAAGCCGCATTACTATTGTCCCCTGTGCAAAGATACCGGATCGGTGAACGGCGAAGACTGCGTTTGCCTGAAAGAACTGATCTACGAGCAGTTGCGCGCGGGCTCGCTCGGCGTGCCCACCGAAGCGGACGCTTTCGACGAAAACCTCCTTAAAGGAATTCCCGAAAGCATGCGCCCCTCTTATTCCAAAGCGTACGCGATACTCGCAAAATACGCCGCCGAATTTCCCGACAACAAAGTTTCTCTCATCGGTCTGTGCGGACCCGTCGGTTGCGGCAAGAGCTTTGCCGCGGGCGTGCTCGCGAACGCGGTGATGCGCAAGGGCTACTCGGTGCTTTTCATAAACGCCGTACAACTCAACGAACTTTTCCTCAGATACCACCGCGCCCCCGTAGGCGAAAAAGCGGATATCTTCTCCCCTCTCAAAGAATGCGACCTCATAGTGATAGACGATCTCGGCGCGGAACCTCTTTTCAACAACGTCACCGCCAATTATCTGTACGGTCTGCTTTCTTCCGAGCGCGAAGGCCGCTTCGTTATAACCACCAACCTCGACTTCGACAGTCTGCGCTCCCGTTACGGCGACCGCGTGGCTTCCCGCCTCGCGGACAGGGAACGCTCCCGATTCTATCTGCTCGACGGTAAGGACCTGCGGCTTGCGCGCAGATAGCGCGTGCGCACACGTTTTAGTTAAAATATAGTAAATGTTTATTAAATATTATTGACGCGCGCGCGTTCTTTTATTTATATTATAAACGGTATTTTATTTTTATGGAGGAGTAAAAAATGCCGGCTGAATTAGAATATAAGATCACCAAGGCGTGCGGCGTGCTCAGCACTTCCGCAAGAGGCTGGACGAAAGAGCTCAACTACGTAAGCTGGAACGGCAGAGATCCCCGACTCGACCTGCGCGAGTGGAGCCCCTCTCACGAGAGAATGGGCAAGGGCATGACGCTCAGCATCGAAGAAGCGAAAGCTCTCAAAGAGATCCTCGACAAACTCGAACTCTGATCCTCGTCCGAGCCGAAACGATACATAACGTATATGCCTGCCAAGGCGCAGGCGTATGTCGTTGTGTGTTTTTTTATATTAAAACGTCCTCGTAAACGAAAACGGAAGTTGCGCCCGAAAACGGTGAAATTCACTCTTTACCGAAGTCGGAAAACGTGTTATACTTAACGTATACGGGAGATCATCATGGCAAAAAAGAAAAACAACGTAGCACCGCGGGGCAAAGGTCCCTACTATCCTACCGATTATTCCGTGGGCGAAAAAAAGCCGCCCGTCGTAAAACCGGTAAAAGCCGAAGCGCCGATAATGAAGAAGGGCGAATGGTTCAAGCTCCTTTTCTGGGGGCTCTTTCCTGTCATAAATCTTATCGCGCTTACCGCCTGGATCAAGAAGGACAACAACACGATAAATCCCAACCAGCGCAATTTCGCGAAAGCGGCTCTGACCTTAACGTTGATATTCTGGGTCGTCGCGATCGTCGCCTTCGTCGCCGTGGCGTACTTCGTGCTCGGCTTGTTCTGACGGGCGCTTCCGAAGCAATTTACGCCGCCGCTCAAGGCGGCGTTTTTTTGTTCCTTCCGCACGCTCGGATCGCTTACGTCCGGCCGCGCGGTCCGAAACGCGCCCGTGTGCCGATATAGCCTTAACGGTTCCCGTTTGTGTCTTTGCGGTAGCCTTTATTCCGAATTTATGCAGAAGCTACGACCGCACGTCGTTTGCATTTCGGACTACGCGCGAAGTTAAAGATTTTCTTTTTTTCGGCTTCCGCATACGCGGGCTTTGCCCGTAAGAGAACTCCCCCACGCATCTCATTTCGAC
>JADINF010000018.1 GCA_017694145.1 Candidatus Stercoripulliclostridium pullicola | reverse complement strand
GGCAGGCGATGATAAATGATTTCAGTTCGCGCCGGCGGCTTCCTAAACGATTCCGCGTGCGGTAAGTTCGGCGCATTTTTCTTCTACGTCTATGGCGTACTGCCGTGAGCCCGGAAGCTCCCTTACCGCGGCGAAGCCGTATTTTTCGTAAAACGAAACGCCTTTCACGTTCGACGCGCCCACGACAAGGTAAACCTTGGGCACGCCGAGTTCTTTAAGACGGAACATAAGCGCGTTCATGAGCCTGTGCCCTATCCCCTGCCGTTGCGCTTCCTGAAGAATGTCTATATGCAGATGCGCGGGCATACCGCGGGCGAGTTTGCGCTCGAATACGAGCTCCAGATTCTTCGTCAAAGCGCGCGAAAACTTGTGTTTACGCAAAACGGGCAGGATATATTTGCGGTAGTTTTTTTCGTATTCGCGGTAATCGGGAGCGCAGAAAACGTATCCTATCGCTCTGTCGTCGCCGTCTGCGGCTACGAAAGAAGTATCGGTAGCGTATTCGACGTAATAATCGCAATACAGATCGCACAATACGGCGCGCTTCAGAGGAGTATCGGTAGCGGAAGCGGAAGCGGTTTCTATGCAGATACGTCTTACGTCCTCTTTGTCGGATACTCGCAGGTTACGGATAGAATACATATTTACCTCGTATCAACCGCGAGCTTTTTTCTCACGCTCTTTGCGAGCGCAAAGCTTGAGCACCCTCCGCGCGGTGCGTAAGAGCTCGTAGCGGGTGATACCGCCCTCTTTGTCGAGCCTTCTTATCGCGCTGTGCTCGAAAGGTACTCCGCGGATATTCCCGGGCATAAGCACGTCCACTCCGGAACGAACGCGGTAAGCGTTGTCTTTTACTCCCTTGAATTCCGGGCTTTCCGCTCTCCTCATCCACCAGTCCGTGATGACCACGCCGTCGAAGCCCCATTCGTTACGGAGCACGCTCTCTACAAGGTCGTAATTGTAATGGCTCCATACCCCGTTTATTTTGTTGTAACTCGTCATTATGTTGTCGGGCGCGCTCTCTTTAACGCATATCTCGAAACCTTTGAGATATATCTCGCGCAACGCGCGCTCGGACACCCTGCTGTCGTTATAATTTCTGTTGACTTCCTGATTGTTACATGCGAAGTGCTTGGGGCAAGCCGACGCGCCGCCCGACTGAAGTCCTTCGACGCAAGCCGCGGCGGTCTTGCCGCTCAGAACGGGATCTTCCGAAAAATACTCGAAATTCCTGCCGCAGAGAGGATTTCTGTGAATATTCATTCCCGGTCCGAGCATTATATCGGAGCCGACGGCTCTCGCTTCCCTGCCTTCGGCTTCGTAAAGGGCGCGCACGAGCGCGGTATTCCAGGTAGCGGCTATCGCCGTGCCGCAGGGAAGTAGGGAAGCGGTAAGCCTTATGCGCACGCCCGCAGGCCCGTCGCAGGTTATGAGCGCGGGAACGCCCCTCAAGCGCAACGCCTTCGTTACGCCGCCGTATGCGCCCGCGTTGCCGATAACTCCGTAACGGCTGTTCATGGCTCCTTCGCCGCGCGTAAGAGATTCGAGTTCCTTATTTGACAAGGTATTCGCGAATTCCTCTACGGTGCGGCGTCCCGCCACGACTTCGGAAAAATCGAAACGCTCTTCCGACCTTTCCGGCGCTTCGAAAATATTTTGAGAAATGCGCTCTTTGAGATCTCTTTCGTTTACGCATACCTTACGGTAAGCGGGGCGCAGTCCCCCGTCTGTAGCCTCGGGATACAATACGTCGAAAGCGGCGGATCTATCGACGCACATAACCTTTTCGAGTTTAACGTAAGGTTTACATTCTCCGAGAGTAAACGAGTCCGCCTTCTTCACGTCGCGCACGCTCGAACCCATATAAAATTCGTATTTCCCTTCCTCGAGAACGTATGCGGAAGCGTTGCCCGTGACTCCGCCGTCGTCGAAGGAAGCGAAAGCGTATTCGTCGAAGGTAAATTCGCATACTTCCCTTTCTCCGGGGCGAAGCTCCGCAGTTTTACTGAAAGCGACGAGGTTCATAAGAGGCTTACCGAGCTTGCCTTGCGGGGGACGGCAATAGATCTGAACGACCTCTTTACCCGCAACGTTACCGGTATTCTCTACGCGCGCTTTAACGGAGACTTTACCGTCCTTATATTCAAAGCCGCACGGTTCGATTTCGAAAGAAGTATAACTCAGACCGAAGCCGAAAGGATATAGGACTTTCTCGGGCGCGAACGTTTCGAAATAGCGGTAACCTACGTAAATATCCTCGGCGTAGTTATTGAAATCCCTGTTGCCGAAATTGGCGGAAGAAGGATAATCGGAGTAATTTCTCGCGACGGTCATCGGAAGCTTTCCGGAAGGCGAGCGCACGCCGTAAAGGACGTCCGCAACGGCGGCGCCCGATCTTTCGCCGAGCTGCCAAACGTACATTATCGCGGAGAGTTTGTCGCCGTACTTCTCCGTCCACGACATATCTATCATATTGCCGCAGTTCATCAAGACCACGGTATGCCCGAATGCCGCAGTCACCGCGTCGAGCATAGCCTTTTCCGCTTGCGTGAGGTAGTAACTTCCCTCTTTCTCGACGTTCTCGCGGTCTTCGCCCGCGGCTCTGCCTATCACGACCACCGCGGTATCGGCGGCTCTGCCCGCTTCCCCGACAAGTTCGGGCGCTAGCGGCATTTCTTCGAAATTGTACGGCCAGTTCCCCCAGTATCCGTGATCGGCTTCGTTGGCGGGTAGAGCGAGCCACTCGGCGTAAGCCTTCTTTAACGGTTCGTATATCTTTACGCCGAGCGAATCTAGCGCTTTGACGAGATTGATCTTATCGGGAGCTATTACGTCGCCGCCGCTCCCGTAACCTATATAAAACCAGTCGAACTGGCACCTGCCGAAATACGCGACCGTTTCGTCGGCTTTGAGCGGCAACACGCCGTCGTTACGGAGAAGCACGATGCCTTCCGCGCCCGCTTCGGTGAGAAGCCCGGTAAATTTTTCGCGCGCTCCCGCCGCCACGTTGGACATGCGGTTCTCGTCCTGCGAAAGGGTATTGGTGATCCTGTTGACTATCTTGCCTATGACTTTTTTGACTTTCTTGGATATATCGCTCATATCGTTACTCCGCTTCGGCGTTAATTTAATGCCGTTACCGTCTTATTATTATTTATTCAAGCTCCGACGCGAGCTCATAGCCCGCGCGAGTGGCGTCCGCTATCCTGCCGACGCGCTCAGCGTCGCCTATGGTGTACACCTTATCGCAAATACCGTCTAGCTCCTTCGCGAGCGCGTTCACCGGGCGAGAGCCCAGAGACAAAACGACCGCGTCGCAATCGAGGCGCGAAGCCTTGCCCGTTTCCTTGAAGCCCTTGCCGCTTCTCGCCACTCCCATAAGCTCCACGCCCTTATCGTCTATAGCGACGAGCTTGCTGTTGAGAAGGAACTTCGTGCCGCATTTTTTGAGTTTGGGTATACAATCGTCGCGATGTTGGAACCAAGTCGTGGGAGCAACGGCGTCCGCCATCTCCACTATCGTGAGTTCGTTGTCGGGCGCTATGAGCTCCGCCGTTTCGAGTCCCGTCATGCCTGAACCGATGAGAGCTACCTTCTTACCCTTGAAGCTTACCGCTCCGGTGAGAAGCTCCGTGGTGGTATATACGTTCTTGCCGTTCACTCCCGGTATGGAGCGCGGTCTTACGGCTACCGCTCCCGTCGCCGTTATTACTGCGTAAGGAGAGTAAGCCGCGATCCTTTCCGCCGTGGCTTCCGTGCCGTACAGTATTTCCGCACCTTTAGCTTTCGCGAAGCGCTCGAGATCTTCCGCACACCAACCTATACGCTCCTTGTGCGGCGGCATAGACGCGAGATTGAGTTGTCCGCCCGCTTTCGCCTCTTTCTCCAGCACGGTGACGTCGAAACCTCTCTCCGCGAGGATACCCGCGGCGGTTAGTCCCGCGCAACCTGCGCCCGCTATCACTATCTTTCTGCCGTTACCGCTCTTTTCAAGTCCTTCGGTATAATATTCGCGCTCTTTGCCCACGGTGGGGTTGACCGAACAATAGCCGTGTCCGCCCGTAAACGCATTCTCCTGCATGCTCTCTATGCAATAAAGACAACAGATACAACGCCTGATGTCCTTCTCGTTGCCGCTCATCGCTTTGTTCGCCCAGTGCGGATCGGCGATATGCGGTCTCCCCAAAGAAACAAAATCCTGTACGCCTTCCTCGAGAAGCTGTTCCGCGAAATCGGGCGTTCTTATTATGTCGGCTGCGAGTACGGGTATTTTGACTTCCTTCTTGACCGCCGCCGCCATATACTTCCTCCAGCCGCTCTCGAAAGAAGTGGGTTCGAGCCAGTAATTGAAGGTGTCGTAGGAAGCGGAACTCACGTCTATCGCGTCCACTCCCATGGCTTCTATCGCTTTGGCGTACGCGACTCCCGTTTCGAGCCCGTAGCCCTTGCCTGCCTTGCCGATACGATCGTAACATTCGTCCACGGTGAGGCGCACTATTATCGGATAGTCTCCGCATTCCCTGCGGATACCCTCCACTATTTCGCGCAAAAATCTCAATCTGTTCTCGAAACTTCCGCCGTATTCGTCGGTGCGTTTATTGGTATTCGGCGAAAGGAATTGCTGTATGAGATAACCGTGGGTACCGTGCAGTTCCACGCCGTCCGCTCCCGCTTTCTTACATCTAACCGCCGCCGCGACGAATTGCGCTACGAGCTTCTTTATCTCGCTTCTTCTCAACGCGCGCACCCTGCCAGCCGCAAAATAGGCGGGCTCCACTTTACTCGGCGCCACCGAAGCGGGCACTCTGTCTTTCTCGAGCAGTACCTTACGCAGAACGGGTACCGTTTTGTAGAGCATTTTCCTGTAGCCCTTCCATATCCTTTCGGTGGCAACCGATATCGGCACCGTGCCTACCATGAGCCCCACGTTCTGCCTGCCGGGATGATGAAGCTGTACGAAAAGCTTGGCGCCGTGGCGGTGTATGCGCTCCGCAAACTCGCGCATGGGCTCGATATGATAGTCGTGCGACATCGCGAGCTGTGCGAAAGCCGCCGCTCCCGTCACGTCGTTTACGCGCGTTATCTCGGTGATGATGAGTCCCGTGCCCCCCTTGGCTCTCTCCTCGTAATAGTCCATAAGCTTTTCGGTAGGTCTGCCGTCGATCTGACCGAAGCCCATCAGCATAGGCGACATCACGATACGGTTCTTGATCTCACAGCCGCCTATTTTCATCGGTGAAAAAAGTTTAGAGTACATAGAACTCCCTCCATTATAAATGGATTGCCTGACGCTTACGCGCTCCGCGCGCCCGTGTGCGAGCGTACCTATCAAATATATTACCACAAAATGAGCCTCCGCGCAATACGGAAACGCGCCGTTTACGGTGCTATTCGAATAAAAATCAGTCTTCGTCGCAAAGCGTTTCGAGCGCGTCCAGCGCGCTCTCGTACCCCTCTGCCGCCGCCGCTTCGTACCACTTACGCGCAAGCGCGCGGTTTTTACGCACGCCGTAGCCGTATTCGTAATCGACGCCCGCCCGATACATCGCGAAAACGTCGCCGTTTTCCGCCGCGGCAAGATAGAGGCGGTGAGCCTTAGACATATTTTCCGCTACGCCGTCTCCGCTCTCGTAACGCATGGCGAGATCGGTTTCCGCAGGAAAATAATCTTCCCTAGCCGCTACTCTCAGCCAATAAACCGCTTTACGCACGTCGCGCCCGATTACGATCCCCTCGTTATAGCAGGTATACAGGTCGTAAGCCGCTTCCGGATACAGCCGCGCGAACGCTTCGATATAGGCGATATCTTTTTCGGAAGGCTCGCCGCAAAGCACGCCTAACGGGCTTACGTATTCCTCGTCCTCCGCGGGCACGTAACGCATAAGTTTATTTTTTCTTTCCTTAGATCTTACTTCCTTCATAATTTATCCTCCCTAAAAAAAATTCAATAAAATATTAAAATTAAACGCACGAAAAATCTTCCGCGGATCGCGGAACTGAAGTTTTATAAACGGTTCGGTAACTTGGTAGCAGAAACGGAGTTTATGCTAATCTATATTCTCGCGCTTACAATAACGCTTGAATTTTGCCCGCTCTATAGCCCAATACAGTTTCCTTGCTACGGGAAGGAATTTGAAAAGTTGCATCGCGAACGAGAAAAGCATTGACGGATTGCAATATTTTTTACCTTTGGCTACTGCAACGTACATACGGCGGGCGACGTGGTCGGGCTTCTGAACGGGGAAGGGTCTGTCTTCGTCGCGGCTCCTTCCATCGGAGCCGTAAGCGAAAAAGTTGGTGGCGGTGGCTATGGGGTAGAGTACGGTGAGCTTAACGTTGTCGTTGTCCTCGAGCCGCAGACCCTCCTGAAAGCCCTGTACGCAGAACTTCGACGCGCTGTACAGAGTGTATCCCGGCATGGACATCTTGCCTATCGCGGAAGCCGTCACGCAGAAACGCCCCTCTCTGCCGTCGAGATATTTAAGGTATTTGCCGTAAGAATACATCGGAGAATAGCAGTTGGTGCGCATAATGCGATCTATTCTGTCCCAGTCGGCGTAATTGAATTTCTCGTAATACGCAAACCCCGCGTTGGCGTAGAAAATATCGATAAAAGGGAATATGCGCTCCGCTTCGGCAAACACCGCGTCAACGCCCTCTTCAGTCGAAACGTCGCATTTCATCACGGTTATTCCCGCATACGTTTTCGCAAGCTCGTCGAGCCTTGCGGTATTGACGTCCACGCAAAGTACTTTGTTGTCCGCGGCGATCAGTCTAAGGAATTCGTAACCTATGCCGCTGTCGCAGCCCGTAAGAACTATGTTCTTTCCGCAAATTTTCCGCATTTTCCGCCTCCGACGTAAACGTTCAGACTAATTGACGGGTACTTTATAAGGTTCGCCCTTCTTATAAACCGTCCACTCCGTGAATCCTATTTCCTTAACGAGCGCCGCCACCTCGTCGTAACGCTTACAGATATCCTCCGCGACGTGGGCGTCCGAAGAAAAAGTCACGTTCCTGCCGCCCAGGGCGTAATATCTTTCGAGCAACGGTCTTTCGGGAAGATACCTCATCAGCGGATGACGGATGTGAGTATTGATCTCGACGGTCTTGTCGCGGGCGATGATCTCCTCGAAAAGCTCGTCTATCTTATCCGAATATTGCGGTTCCCAAAGGCTTACGTCGGGATACCCGGCATAACGTGTTATGTATCCTATGTGTCCCACGACGTCGTAGCGGTAAGGGACTTTGACGGAATCGATAAGCAGACCGAGGTATTCGAGATAAACGTCGTCCTTGTCGCGCCCCTTGAAAAACTTACCGAAGTAAGCGTCGCCGCCGTGAATGGTATGTATGGAATTCACTATTACGTCGAAATCGTACTTCGGAAGGTTCTCCTCGTACCACTTCACCGTTTCCGCGCAGTAGCCCGCTTCCACTCCGAAAGCGACGTAAGGCGTTTCGCCGGCGTATTTTTCGCGCAGTTTTTCTACCGCGCGCGCGTATCTGCGGAGATTGAGTTGCTTGAGGAACCTCTCCTTCCTGCAATACTTATAGTCGCGGTCGAGGTGCTCGGTCACCGCGTAATATGCAAGACCTTTTCTTTTCGCCTCCGCGACGAGCTCCTCTATCGGCTGTCTGCCGTCGTGAGAAAACGCGGAATGCGAATGACTGTCCACTTTCATTTTACATTTCCTCGGGCGCGCGCACGCCTATGAGCCTCAGACCTTCTTCGAGTACGACGTGCACGGCGTTGACGAGCGCGATACGCGCGCGCCTGTATTTTTCTTCGGCGTTCAATATGCGGTTCTCGAGATAATAACGGTTGAACGAACGCGCGAGATCGATGAGATAGCGGGTAACGATACTGGGCTCGTACTTCGCTAAAGCGTCCGAAATGACCGAAGAGAAACGTCC
>JADINF010000105.1 GCA_017694145.1 Candidatus Stercoripulliclostridium pullicola | reverse complement strand
GTTGTCCATAAAAATCTTCACTTCTCCGGGCGCGGTGTCTTTCGAATGAGGCGCGGTTATTTCGCTTACGGCTTCCGTTTCCGAACGCAATTTTTCGCTGCCGTCTTTTTTTACGGGATACGAATAGCTATTCGTAACGTGAAGTTCGGCGCTTTTTACGCGATAATTCTTTTTGACTTTAACTTCCGCATATACGGTATCTTTGTCGAGCACCTTTTCGAGAACGTAGTTCTCGTGAGCGTAATCCATAAGCGACGAACAAAGATCGAAATAATTATAATGATTGAGAGCGACGGCCACGACTTCCATGCCGTTTCTTACGCTGGATGCGATAAGACATCTGCCCGCTTCCGTGGTATATCCCGTTTTAACGCCCGTCGCGCCCTCATAATTGTAAAGTATTTTGTTTTTATTTGCGAAATAGCGTGTTTCGCCGCCGTCGCGACTTTCAACGGTAATGAATTTGGTCGATACAATTTCGCGGAAAACGGGGTTGCGTAGCGCCGTAGCCGCTATGACCGCGAGATCGTAAGCGGAGGTATAATGATCTTTCGCGCTAAGACCGTGCGGATTGACGAAATTCGTGTCGGTAAGCCCCAAAGAGCGTGCTTTTTCGTTCATTTTATCGGCGAAAGCTTCTACAGATCCGGAAGTATTGACTGCCAGCGTCACCGCGGCGTCGTTACCGGAGCGCAACATCAAACCGTATAAAAGCTCTTTTACGGTAAGGTGTTCGCCTTTTCTTAAATAGATAGAGCTTCCTTCTACTCCGACCGCGATATCGGGTACCGTCACTACCGCGTTAAGATCCGGGGTATTTTCGATAACCACTAGCGCCGTCATGGCTTTCGTGGTACTCGCCATAGGCAGGCGCGCGGAGACGTTTTCGCCTTTCAGAAGGCGCAAGGAACCTACTTCGATAACTGCGTAAGAGCTTCCCCGGGCGGCGGCGGACGCGTCGTAAACGCCGCAGTCGTCATCGGATCCTGCGGGCAAAACCGCGGCGAAGCCAAAAGACAACGCCGTGAACAAGAAAGCGCACAGCACTCCGATCAGGAGTGCTTTTTGCGCATTGCCTGTACGAACTTCTGAGCGGTATCGAGCCATTTCTCCAGTCCCTCCTGAGGAATGTCCTGCGTGCAATTCTCTACGGCGCGATCGCAGTCTTCCGAATTTTTCTTGTTCTTACCGAATTTGAAATTTACGCTGAACGTTACGTCTGACATCATATTATCACCTCGCGAATAGTATCTTGAGAAGGGAGAAAATTATACCCGCCAAATTATATTTGATTAGCATCCTGCCCTCGATCCATAGATTAGGCGGACCTTCAAAAAATCGCAAATTGAACTCTTTTTTTCCTAAAAAATCTAAACGAGTATTATAAATTAACGCAAAATTTATAATGCTTGCAAAAAAATTCAATAGTTTTTCTACGCCGTCTCCTGAATTGTGTAATACGCTTACGGTCAGCTTCGTGTAGACTACGGAGACGTTCTCTCTCAACGCTTTTTTGATGCTTTCCGTATGTCCCGATCTATCGGGAGACAACAGTTTAGCTCCGCGAGGCGAAGTTATTATTATCCCGTCTTCGGTCGCGCTGAGCCTTACGGGTACGGTCATTATGCCCGCTATCTTTATATTTGCTACTACGCTCGCTTCTCGTGCGTCGAAAAATACGTGTAAAAGAACAGCCATACCGTTAGTATGGCTGTTACTCGAATTTTTACGAACGGGTATACTTGCGGTTATCTTTTCTTTCTCGGCGTATCCCTGTCGGAGTTTTGCTCTCTGCGCATACGTTCGCGCACGTCGCGCTTTACAGAGCTTACGTTGTACATGCTGCGATACGTAAGCGTTTTTACAAGGAAGCCCAGAAGAATTATCACCGCGATGGCGCCTACTACCGAAAGTATTACTATCGTCGTTACGGTTATGGTACGTTCTTCGCTCTGCTCCTGTTTGGGAGTATAGGTAATATTATATGTGCTTTCCTTATATACGAAGCTGTAGTTTTCGTCAATTCCGTTGTTGAACTCGATACGGTTGGCGCCTACCTGCCCTGCCGTCATATTCACGGTCGGAGCTACGGTAAGATCGCTTTCGTCGTCGTTATCGATAAATCCTTCGTATGTGATATTGAACGTCGGTTGAGTGCCGGCGACCACGTCCTCCGCAGTGGCGGATACGACAAGCGTCTTTTTTGCTATAGTAAAGGTGATCGATATGCTTCCCGTAGTCTTATAGTTCGAATTGCCGGGACGAACTTCGAGGAAATACGTTCCCGCGTTCTTCACCGTTTCGGGCGAGAACGTTTTGATCGGTTCGCATACGTCTCCGTCTACTACTCCGTTAAACGTAACATTGATTTCGTCCGTAAGCGCTCTGTCGAGTCCGTTGTATACGAGTCCGGTATATCCCGAGAAGCTGACCGTAACGGCTTTCTGCTTGATGACGAGCGAAGTTTCTTTACTTGTGGCATAATAGTTGACGGTACTATCGAATCTCGCGGTGACCGCGTGATTGCCGGCAGGAGCGAATTGCGGCATGCTTTCGCCGGGATCGACGAACGAATATTCGACATTCAGCGTTTCGTCGAGCCCCGCCGCGGTAGCGGTTGCGGTTATGGGCGTGAAGGTGCCGTAAGTCTGCGTAAATACCCCGTCAAAATAGATCGTGGGAGTGATCTTTTCTATCGTAAGATAACATTCCGCCGCAAAACGCTCGTAATCGTTGAGCTCGAGATAACATCTTACGAGGTATTCGCCGGCGTTTACGGGAGCGTTTTCGCTCGCTTCGTACACGGTGCCGCCTCTGCCGCTGTATTCCACGCTGTACGTTACGCCGTCGAGTACGTCGGTAAGCACCGGAATAACCTGTTTGGCTTCCGTATCGTAAGGATAGCTTGCGTCGGTCATAGTTACGTCGGCAAGTTTAAGTATCGTGGCAGGTACGGTGAAAGTATCGTTGGCGAGCGTATAATTGTCCTTTTTCTCGCCGATTAAACCGTTTATTCTGACGTTTACGGTTGCGTTTCCGGGCTCTGCGGAATTAAGCAGCGCAACATATTCGATATAAACATATCCGACGTCGCCCGCAAACAATCCTTCTATCACATAGTTATCCGTTCCGAATCCGCTCGTGTCGAAGGTGCCGTCAACGGGTTTTTCGTAAGGCTCGCCGGCTACGACCGTAACGGTTTTGGGCAATATTCTTATGTTACATGCCACAGAAGAATAGTTAACCGTATAATTTGTGCCGGCATAAGGTAACAGTTGCAATACGATTCTGTAATTAGCCGACACGTCTCTTATAACGTCTATCGCCGTTCCGTCCTCGTATACGGGCACGAGCGATATACCCTCTGTCGCCGCATTTTCTCCGCTTATGAAGCCGCTCAGGGATACGGTTATTTCGGGAACGTTGCCGTAAACTATCTCCGGCGAGGCAAGCGAAATTTCGGTAGAGAGCTCAAGCGGCGTTATTTCGCCCTTCTCGGAGTATTCGAACGAAGCGGGAAGTATGTAATTGTTTTCGTAAAGCGCGATACTGAACGCATAAGAAACGGTAATCGTCTTATCGGTTCCGGCATTCTTGTCTGAGAAATTCGCGTATGCGCGCACGCCTTGGTTAGAGTATTCGGACGGTATGCCGGTTGCGTTGGACGATATGGTAGCCGTCGTCGTTCCGTCGTAGTTTTTGACGTTGATAACGGTAGGTTCGGTAAGTTTGCCGGTGAGATCGAGCTTCTCGATCATATAAACGTAACTTTCGCCCGAAGGAGTTATCGCGCGATAGTTATTGTCTATCATTCCGTTTTTAAGGAAATTGATCGTCACGGTATAACCGCCTTCTTTGTAACCGAAGTTATTGCCGTCGTTTCTGGTTATGCGGATATAGTTTTCCCACGGGAAACCTTCCGCACTTCCGCCATGCGCGTCAAGATATGCGTCGTATGCCGATTGGATATCGTCAGCGCACCTGTCGACCTCCACCGACACTATGGCGTCGATGAAATCGGGATCCGATTTCCGCATGGGATCGTATACCACGGTAAGCATGCTTTCGTCCAGAGTGACCGTTACCGACCTTCCCGTGATAACGAATTTACCTTTGTTACCGTCAGCGACGAGAGATACCGCGAAGCTGTCTGCATAAGTGCCGCGGACCTCGAATACGGGAGACAGATCATAAGTCCCCACTCCGGTTTCGGTAGTCAGACGTGTGTAGGCTATGGTAATTTCTACAGCGCCCAATGCGTCGGTCTGAATGACCTCTTTTTGTTCGAGCAAGGGCGCGGTACCGAGATATTCCATAGTGAAAGTCAAAGGCGTCAGCGTAAAGCTTCTTTTATCGATATAGAACGCTCCTCCGCCCGTAGACGTTATCTCGTAGTTACTGTCGGCGGGCACAACGATATCGGTATAGACGTATGTTCCGTATTTTTCGCCCGCCACACGTTTAAGTTCAACGGTAACTTCATCGCCCTCCACTCCGAGTTCGGCATAAGTAAGCGTCTGAAGGAAATCGGAAGGATTATCCGACGTACCGAAGATCTTATGTATGTCTTTCGGGGTGAAAGTCACCGCTTTTTTCTCTATTTCGATCTTTGCAACGGTGCTGTACGACTGATTGTCGGTCAAACGGTAATTTGCGCTGACGAAAGTGATTTCCGCGGTATATTCGCCTACGTTGCGTATATATTCGACTTCGTTCGAATCGGAGTCATACATCGTAACGATGAATTCGTATGCATTGTCGCTTGCGATAATGCCCGAGAAATTTACATCCGGCACTTTACCGTTGTTACCGGCAAGCCCTGCCGTAACTATAAGATAACTGCCGTCGTACGTTCTCGTACCTGCGTTATCGAACTGATAAGCAATTTCGCGCTTAGCTATTTCGAAATTACATTCGAGAATACTTACTTCTTCGTTGAAGAAATAATTAGAATTTGTTTCCGGTAGCGCCAATCTTGCGATATACGACCCCGCGCTTATGCAGGAACTGACGGGCACTTCGCTTCCGTTGTCGATAATATAATACCTTACGTCGAGCGAAATATTGTCTTGACCGAGCATGCCGAAGCCTTCAGTGTAGCTGTAATTGGCTACGACCGCTGTTCCGTCGTATATTTTGCCGCTTGCGGTAACGTTCGGACGGAGCTCTGCCGCAGCGATTCTCATCAAACCTCCGGGAGTTTGTCCGTCGCCGCTCTCGGTAACCGCTTTATAATTCGGATTCTGTGCGGAAATATGAACGGTATACGTGCCTGCGTTTATGGGTTGCGCGGGCATACCGCTTCTCGTGTAGGTTACGCTGAGTAAAGGATCGTATCCGGGAATAATATCCGCCGTTTCGTCGGTATAAGCGTATATCGCGCTCTGCAACGACGCCGTGTAAACGAACAGACTGTTTTCGGCTTCGTCGAAACTTATTCTTACCGGACGCTCCGTAACGGAGTAAGTCTGAGAGGAAGACGCCAGAGTATAATTGTCGCGCGCCGTGCCTTTAAGCGTAATGGTTACGCTGTAATTACCTACGTTGACCGGACCGTCCGCCACGAGATTGCCGCCGGATCCGTAATAGTTGACGTTAAAGTCGAGCGCTTCGGGCGAAGAATCTATTTCCGGAATCGTTATACCGTCCGCCCAGTCTACCGTTACGAGATGGGGTTCGGCGTCATATACGAGATCGTCCGCAGGGTCGGCGTAGGATATCTTAACGCTTACCGTGGCTTTCGTTATCTCGAAATCGAACGAGGTGGCGGCGGGTAACGAGTAATTCTTTTGCGTTTCGGCAAAAGTTGCCGTAGCCGTGTAATTGCCTACGGTAACGGCTTCGGTCGTTTGTATGCCGTTGCGGTAATAAGTTATTTTGATCACCGGCGCCGTTTCTTCGTAATATCCTGACAATTCGGCGTTTATTTCCCGAGCAATTCCGTTATACGTGAAGCTGCTTTCGGAAAGGAAATTAAGCGTAAGCGTCTTTTTCGTTATAGTGAAATGTTGCTCGCGCGTACCGCTGAAGTTCCCTGTTCCTTCTATTTTGATTACCGCTTGCGTGCTCACTTCGACGTTGTTCGAGTAAGAAACCATGTAGTCGGTGCCTGCATTCAGTATATTACCGTTGAATCTGACCGTGGGCGCCGGTTCGTTTGGACCGGAAGTATACTCGAAACTTCCGATTGCGTCGACCGTGATAGAAGACGCTGTCGATATGGATAACGTAGCTATATCGAAGGTACATTCTTCGTCGCCGTCGGCGATCCTGTAATCGCACTCCGCGATGGACAACACCAGTTTATATTGCCCTACGTTTACCGCATTGGTAATAGGAACGTCATCCGGAGAACTTACCTGATACAACTGTCTGGATATCGGCGCGGAATCTCCGGGATATAGTTGCGTATTCACCGTATAATTCGGAGATTGAGAATATCCGTTATACGTGAAATAATTACTCGTGAAAGAAATATCCAGCGGTTTCTTAACAATAGTAACGGTGCAAGTGTCGTGACCGGCGGCTATTCTGTAGTTCGAGATGTCTATGGGATGAGACGGATCGCTTACGATATTAACGGTTGCGGTGTATTCTCCGACCTTCTTCACTTCGACTCCGGCGGGGAAAGTAAGGCTGAGATTTGCTTCGTTAAGCCCCGAATCGGGAGTAATTACTTTCACATGCAACCCGTCGTCGTGTCCGGCATAATCCGCACCCATGTATACGAGATCTTCCACGGCGGTGCCGTCAATGCCGGTATAATAAGCCAATTCTATACTCATCGGCGCAATCGTGATATCGTCGCAACGACCGGTCTCGTCGAGAACGTAGTTTTCGCTGCCTACTCCGGAAAGCGTTGCTATCGCATAGTACGAGCCGGCTTCGCGCATTTTCGGATACTCAATGTTTTCCTCATCGTAATATAATACGTTGAGAGAGATGTTTCCTTCGTCTTTATTTTCGATTGCTCCCGTAGCGAACGAATACCCTATCGTCTGGTCCTGAGTATTGTAAGTGAGGTTCGTTCCCGACCAAACCACGCCTATTTCTTTGGGAGAGATCGTAAACGTTCTGGAAGTAATGGTAAGGTCTTCCGGTAATTTGTAATTCGCGCTTCCGCTTTCACTGCTTACGAACGCTCTGACGATATAATCGCCGATATTCACGGACTGCAAAGGCGAGGACATCATAGCGTCGTCGTATACGGAATAAGTGATAACGATCTCCATGTTCTCGTCGCCTGGCAGAAGATTGGCGGGAGTAGCGGTAGGATACTGATATTTACCGTTATAAGAGAGCTCGAGTGAACTCCAGTTAAGCCCCATGGTACGAGGCGTTATGCTGCAGTTGCTGAAAATATATTGAGTACCCGAGTCGCCTTTAAGAACATAGTTTCCGTTCTCGGGCACGTAGCAATTTTTAATGATAGCGTATTTATTTTCGCCCACAGAAGCGGATTCGACATAATTTCCGCTCGAATATTCGGCGAAAAAGCTTCCGCTTCCGACCATTATCGTCGGCGTATCCGGAAGTTCGCCTCCGTTATCGGCGCGCACTGCGGAAAAGTTGGAGCTGTCTATCATTGTTGCGTCGATTACGGCAGTAGCGTCGTATTCCTTGGTAATGGTCGAAGATTCCACCTGTTGTAATGTGATCTCGATCTTGGTTATCGTATATGTATAAGAGAATCTTACGGGATCGTGCAAATATATCTTGCTCGGCGCATTCTGCGTATTCACGCCGAGAACCTCGTCCTTTTCTACGGCAACCAAAGAATCTCCGGCACCCTGCTTATACAGGGAAACGACATACGTACCCGTTGCAGGTCCCACTCCGACCGTATTGGTACCGAACGCCGCGGAATAATTGCTCTTTGAGTCGTCCGAGGTATTGACCGCCGCCCATTTCATGTTGCTCGGAACGGATACGCCCTGTCCCGGATAGCCGGAAAAAGTCGCCGCTATCCCCTGATATTCCTGCGTCGAAGTTTCCGCGGAATAATTCGTCAACATTTCGTAAGTAGTCGTAACAGTATATATAGCAAAATAAGTTACTTTGGGATTTGCGGAAGTAAACGTGTAGGTCGTTACCTGTTTGTCGTAAACGTTATCGAAGCGTTCGGAACCGGAAGAAACGTACTGCAACGCCGAGATCATGTAAGGTGAATTCGACTTAAC